>NZ_JAPYKS010000021.1:0-107276 GCF_037179605.1 Mesorhizobium salmacidum (SeqCode) | reverse complement strand
CAACTTTATGGCTGGCGTGACCGACGAAGCCGAACTGGTCTCGCTGTCCAAGCAGCCGCTCGGCCGGTAGGGACGATAGATGGCCGTTGCCAAGAAGGATCATGGCGTAAGGACGGGATCGCGCGGTGAAAAGGTGGACAGTCTCTGTCGGCGCGATCCTGCATTACGACCCTGGCCTGCCTGAATAGACCCGTAAGCTAATGAGCACAGCGGCCCCGACAGTGAGCGGGGGCTGGGGTTTGCCGGAGCCGCCTGCGCAGTCAGGGGTGGGCCTCGACCGCGCTGTCCCAGAATAGGACAGCGCGGTCAACGAGTCGGCAACTCTGTTCGTGCCGAGGAGTTCCTCCATTCGGCGGTTGTGCTATCCGGAAGACTTACTTGCGTCCCCGCCGCGGCAGGCAACACCCTTTCAGCAATTCCGTTGGCCGCAGCAGCGCTTGCCTGAGCCGGCGCTGTGATCAGCAATGGGAATAGGAACCCGCTCCGTATAGAGTTCTGGAGCGGGTTCCTGCTGCCTCAACGGTGTCTTATCAAAGCCGCGCCGAGGGCCGCGGCAATGCCTTGGTCGAGCAACATTCGTATCTACTGGCCCGCTGATCTGGACAAGCTCCAGCGGGTGTTTGATCGGCTGTGTAGCGAGCGCCGTCTCCCAAAAAAGACAGGGAACAGCGGGAATCCCTGGCTAGGGAAGTCTTCCAAGTTTTCGATGCCGGGACCACGAACGAAGCGGACCTATTGCGGGCCATTTCCAGGCGGGTAAAACGTCCCCCTTGATGGCGGCTTTCTATGTGGCCCTGTCCATCAGTGGCGCCTTCCGGGCCGGCGGCTTACAGGGCGCCACCAGCCTGACGGTATCGGCATCGACGGTGACGGGAATGCCCAGGTTCACCGTCACGTGATTTTCGTCGATGTGGGTGACGCTGCCAATCAGCTCGATGTGCTGCCCCTTCTGCACCTTCGTTGTTTGATCGACAATCGAATGCGGCTGTCCGTAGGACGGGATTGAAACGCTTACGCGATCGTCTGTCACTCGCCGCCGAACGGTCGCGGTGATGGCAACCTCATCGCCGATGTTAATGCCCTGAGCCATACGATGACTCTGGGGCGGCCAACGGCTTCGTCAAGCAAGCGCTAATACATTGCATTTTCGCCAACGCCCGGCGACACGGCTTAGAGCCGCCAAGTTATCCGGGCAAAAACATTCGCGCTCTGAAGACCACGGCAACTCCGCCTGCCGCCACAGCCATAACCACGACTAATTGCGACCTCGAACGGGCCGCCGCCATTCCGCGTGCCCGTCATTTTGAATTACCCAAACACGCCAAGAAACGTTACATGATGCGGCCTTTCGCCAGGCAAGCCGTGGGGATGGAGGAGGTGGGGCAGCCTTTACCGCCTCCGGAGCGCCGATAATCGCCTTGACTAGTTCCCACTGCGTTCCCATTTTGGTTTTCCCCGACGTCATTAGGTCGGCCTAAAAATGTGCGGACGCGTTTTCGTAAAGACCACAATTCCCGACATGGTTCGTCGGTTTGAATTCGCGCATCCTGGCGAAGTCGAGCGCCTGGGCAACAGCTTTCCGCTCTGGAACGGCGCGCCGAGCCTGACCTATCCGATCATCATACGCGAGGAGCTCTCGACCTCCATGGCCGGCTTTGTCTCAGCTCGCTGGGGCTTGGTCCCCGGCTGGGCTCGTGACGGTAGCGGCCGGCCGCCACCCGTCAATGCGCGCTACGAAACCATCGCCAGCAATGGCATGTTTAAGAAGGCTTATGCCGCGCGGCGCTGCCTAGTGCCCGTCGACGGGTATTTTGAGTGGCAGAAGCTGGATGCCTCGGGCAAGAGGAAGCAGCCTTATGCCATCGCCATGAAGTCCGACGAACCCTTCGCGATGGCCGGCATCTGGGAGGAGTATTCCGACAAGGTGACCGGAGAGCTGGTGCGCACCTTCGCCATCGCCACGTGCGAACCAAATGAGCTGATGGCGACGATACACGACCGCATGCCGGTGATCCTGGCGCCCTTGAACTACATGCGTTGGATTGGGCCGGAGCCGGATCCTCGCGACCTGTTGAAACCGTTCCCGTCAGAACTGATGAAGATGTGGCCGATCGATAGTAAGGTCGGCTCGCCACGCAACAACACGCCGGACATTATCGATGAAATCGGCCTCGGCCCCACCGACCTATTCGATGTTTGATCATTCCATGTCTGGAACTTCGCCGCTGGCGAAGAGTGTCGTGGGCGGCCCATAGTCCCCCACCGCAGGGTCTGTATCGCGGCTCCAGGCTATCACTCCGACATGCTTCGATGCGAGCGCCTTGGCCGTTCTGATCGCGCGGTCCTCGCTCTGCTGGTCGGCCGGGCCAAACGCAGGGAACAGCTCGCCGTCCTCGCCGCGATCGAATGCTACTACGACAATGAGCTTTGGTTTCTTTTGGCTGGGAAGGACGTGATCAGATATCAATGCATCTTTTTACGTTGGGCATGTTCACTCTCAAAGGTGTTGATCGCCGGATTCCCGATGCTCCAGGCAATACCAGTGTGACCGCTGGGTAGTGTCTCAGTTTGAATTTTGAACGGGCGCAACTTCGAGCGGTGCATACTGCGGTGGCCGCTTAGCCACCCTCTCGCCATTCACGACTATGACCGCTCCTTCAAACTGGCAAGCCTCGATAGTGGCCCGCTCAATCGACCGGGTGTCGTGAACGTGAGGCAAAATCTCTTTGCTGTGAGACCGGCCCGGAGGGGCAACGCTAATGATCTGCTTATCGGGGAATCGTTCCCTAAACATCTTGGCCGTTGCGACTTGGTCTGAGTCTGCCGTGACCAGATAGGCGACATCGAAGCGATCCAGGTGCGCATCGCTTATGAGATGAATAGCCAGGTTCACGTCGCCAGCTTTTTCGGTGGGGTGTAGGTAGTCGTGTCCGTCATGACACCGGCGCGGCTCCTCAACGAAATGCCCCTCTGCGCAGACAACACCGACGCTTAATTGAGCATTGCGAAATTCGCGCCAACGCAACATCTTTGCTACGTTTTTCGTATTGACGGCGGTACACCAAACGACGCGAACAAGCGTCTCGTCCCTGCGAATTATTCGCTTCGATAAAGCGTCATAATTCACCCATTTAAGATGGGGAACGCCAAGATTGTCTACCGCGTGATAAAGGTTGAACCCATCTATGTAGACGGCAGATCGCAAAGAAACGGCGGCACCGAGGCCGCCGTGGGCTGCCGGTAAACCGACAGCGTTGATGTCGTCACACATAGAGCGTTCGCCTTAACAGATCAAGAAGATTTACACGAAGTTTGTGCATTTCATACGGTCTCCGCACGTTTTTGGTACGGTCCGCGCTTGCCCGGCTTAGGTGCAATGGCGTCCATCTTCTCGCAAAGATTGTCCATTGACCAGAGCGTATTCGACACGCCGGCGGCCATTGCCGGCGACATTTTCAGCGTCTTGTGAATGCGAATGAAGTTGTACCAAACAGTGTAGAGCGCGACCATGTGGACGTGGTTTTCAAACTTCCTGGAGAAGGCATTCGTCAAGCGCGTGAAGTGGCGCATCTGCATACGCATGGTGAGGTTCTGGCGTTCAACGTGGGACGTGCTGACATGGGCCAGATCGGGCGAGCCTTCAATCCGGGTCTTTACCGCGCCAGTGCAGACTGCGGGGCTGTAGCGGCGTTCCTGTGGCACTGCCTTGCCTTCCGGCTCGCCGTACTGCTTCACCAGAATGGCGTAATCAATGTCCGCCCCAAAGGCTTCCTCGACCGCATTGAGGTAGGCGCGGTGACCATCGGTCGTAAGCTGGGCGCGATTGGCAAGACGGTCCTTCACGTCGTCCATGAACGCCAGCGCATATTCGCCATCGCGACCGCCGACCAGCCACGAAATAATAAGCTTGCTGTCGCTGTCCAACGCTGTCCATGTCCATGTGTCGCCAGCGCCATCGATGGGCTTTTTCATGCCCGCAACGTTCTTCTGCTTCGCGCCAGTAAAGCTCCAAATCTCATCGCACTGAACGCGCTTGGACTTCACGTTGCGGACTTCGCGGTCGTGCAGATCAGCGCAGAATTTGCCGGCATCGACAAGCAGCTTGCTCACGGTGTTGATCGACACATCGGCAACGCGGGAGATCGACCGCATTGACGATCCCTCGCAAAGCATTGTGAGGATTTGGACGCGGGTCTGGAGGGGCAGCTTGTTCATGCCCCTAATATGTGAACTTTTATGCTTAGTGTCAAGCATAAAGCTCATTCTTCATTTTTCAATCGGGCGATTTCGTCCTCCAAAAAGAGTTCCCCTTGGACAGGAGGAAACGCGTTTTTGAAGAGCATTTCGAAAAACTTCCACTGCCCTCTCGGTGAGGCGCGTAGCAGTGTTGTGACCGATGCAATCTGCCTGTCGACATGGGTCTCTCCGAGATTTTCGGTCAGGAGTTGAAAGTGCTTTTTCTTTCGGCGACCTGTTGATGGGTCCACTGGGTTCCGTCGTCTCAGTTCATCCGGGACGCCGGGAGGCAGCGTGTCATAGATGAGTTTATTCGTCAGTTTCCCCACGTAGGCGGTTCGCGCGCTGGAGGCTGCGTTAAAAGGCCAATCCATGACCCTATAAATTTGCTCATAGAACGAGACAGGGAATTTAGTAGAGTATTTCCGGAATTCTGGCCTGACGTAAGCGGATAATAGTCTTTGGAGAGCATCCTGTGCACGGCGCTTTTGATAACCAGTTGCTTCGTCTATTAGTGCGTCAATGGCCGTGTCAGCTAACGCATCCAAGAATATTTGAGATTTTTCAGCGACCTTTACTTGTGTAGGGCCAAGGACGCCGGCCGCGCGTGCACGGACCCAAACACTCAGAAGCCGCCGCAGGACGGTGCCGGGTATGCCTTCCGCAATTGCCGAATTCCCCTCTCCGCGATAGCGGATCGGATGGCGCAAAAGATCAACAAGTACCTCATCCTCCATAATGAATGGACGAAGGTTCTTCTGTGCCAGGTAAAGTGGGAAATGTAGCTCGTCATCAGGTGTGCGCCGAGTTGATAGCCCGCCGCTCCGATACATGCCCATAACGCGCATAAATTCAGTGCCGGAAATTACACGGATTTCGCCATCCAAGACCGCGCAGCGGAAGTTCAAGCCGGCAAGATCGACAGTACCTTCACCTAGGGCGTGGTGGACATGGTCTGTAGAAACAGCCCATCGCTTCTGCGCGGCGGCGCGGGCAATCTCACTGCGCTTCTCAGGACTGGTCTTTTCCGCTCTGGCGATGCCGCCTTTGCTTTGTTTGCTCGCAACCATGTGCTTTTGCTCCGATTCGAAACCGAAGCAAGCATTCGCATCAATCCCTGCTTCAAGCAAGCATAATTTATTTATGCTTGCTTGGGTGCCATCGCTTTTCCGCCGCCTTCTTTGCGATTTCGGCGCGCCGCTCTGGCGTCATGTTCTCGGCGCGCTTCTTCCCGCCCTTTGAACCAAGCTCTTTGGCGGCGGCGTTCTTGCCGTCGTCAATGACAGTGTCGTCTTCCTCGCCCGTCGCAATGCGCATGACGCGGACGGCGTTGCCGATTACATCGGCAGGACGCCTCTGGCCTTTAGGTCCGGTGGGCATCGGTACGCTTCTCCTGTGCGCTCTTACAGAGATCATCTAATTTGACCCGCACCCGATCGTTATCAAGCAGTAGCTTGGCGCGCGGGAAACCTTTGCTACGAAGCTCCCGTTCGATGGCTTGCCACCCTTCACAGTCGCCCGATGCGGCAAGTTTCCCAGCCTCGCGCCACATGCGCACATCACTCTTTTGGTCCACGCCTTTCCCCCATGCTTTGCGCTAAGCATATAGGAGTTCGGGCCGGATCGCGACAACGGCTTTTGCCGGTTCAAATTTCAAACTGAGACACTACCGACCGCTGTCTTGGCTTGGCAAACCCGAACGGCGCGCACTTAGCACACCCTTCAAACTCGCAAACGTGGTTTTGATGCGGGATGACCTCTATGTCGCGCCGCCAGTGAGCGACCTCATCGGGGCGCTTGCGGGCGGCGCTCCAGCAAGCCCAGCCGATCTCGCCGCAGTGGTTCTCGAAGAGCTCGATCGATACAGGGCGACGCTGCGGACCGGCAGCGAAACCCCGTGGAAGCGGTTCTGGAACACGGACAAGGACGGCGCTGCAACAACGCCGCAGATCGAGAACGAAGACCGCGATCGGTTGCTTGAACTGCTGCGGTTTCGCCTCGACAGGTACGGTATTGTCGCCAGTCTTCCGGAAGCGCGGCGTGGCGAAAACACCAGGGCCGACGTCCTGCTCCTCAGCCATGCTGGCATGAATCTGCCGATTGAGGAAGCGTCACTACAATAAAGAGCTGTGGTCAGCACCGTTGGAACAACTCGGCGGCTATGCAGCCGATGCAGGCGCCGACGGGTTTGGCATCTATCTCGTCTTTTGGTTCGGAATCGAATTTCCGGTTCCCGGTCGGAGTGACAGAGACGCCGTCCCCTCCACGGCCGAGGCACTCGAAACCATGCTTCGAAATGATATTCCGGCGGGCCTACAAGACAAGCTGGCGATCGTCGTGCTGGATGTTTCCCGTCCAACAAAGATGGTCACGGGCAAGATCCGGCGCCCTCAGAAGCGCTCGAAAAAGCAGGACGGTCGGTAACTGCTGCGCGCCCGACGCATCGCCAGACCCAATGCCACCTTAGGCAGAGGCCCGCGCGACTTTCGGGGAACCCTGACGGGACCGGAAGCGGGCTGGCTGCTTGGCGGGGATATGGGAGATCGTTATGCCAGCTTGTGTATGACGGGGTCATTCGAACCGACTATCGCGATCGCGATCCATTTCATCCCATTGTCTGATACGTTCCTCGAGCCGAGGCCCGGCCTCGCGCGCCCATGCCTGAGCGCGCGGAAGGGTACTTTGAAGCATGGCAGCGACGAGTGGCCGACGGCGCACAAATCGGAGCGAGAATGGTCCCCATCCGGCGCCGGTGAAGAACCTGCGCTCGAACGCGCGTAGGATTGGGCCCGGATCGGGGGCGATGTTGATCAATGCCAGAGCAACGGCCGACCAGCGAAGCGCCCCGCTCACATCGTCCTTGACCATGTATCTAACGACATGGGCTACCTTGAGAGCCCGCGCCTGCGGGTCTTGCGCAACCCATTCCAGCAGCGTTTCGACACCAGCCCCGGGTTCGAGCATTTCGTCATCATCTTGGTCCGCAAGCTTGCCGAAGAAGCGCTGGATGAGATGCTCATTTGCCGATTTCTCGACAATCTCCTCGCATACGGTTAACGGGTATTGCGCCATAATCAGTGTCGCCAACTCTCTAAAGTCGCGATCACTGATGTAGTTGTTGCCGGCATGCCCGCGCATCGCGATGCAGATCGTGCGGGCGAGCACCGGATTGTCGCCTGCGCTGAACACGACTTTGGCGATCCCAGCGATGTCGTGATCCTGCTGGCGAAACTCATGCGTGTAAATGCGCGCGTCGCCCAGCATCTCGCGGCCGACTTCAATTAGGGCCGGATCGAACGGCACTTTATCGCCGCGATCCCCGTACAAGCGCATATGCAGGATCTGTAGCGCGGGAACGAGCCCAGCATCATTTGCAAACAATTCCCGCAAGAATCGCGCAAGGACGGTTCCCGGCAACGGTTTGGTCACACTGCCCATCATGAGCTGCGAGAAGCGATCGACCGAGATGACGCCTCGCGAAAGCGCGGTACTAAACCGCTCGACCGCAGACGCGTCGAGCGGCACAGCATTGTGCAAAGTTACGAGATGCTCGCTCAGCGCCGGATCGGTGACGATTGCATCAAGCTTGCGCTCAACCCAGTCGCGATGCCGAACCCGGGCCCCCTCGAGCAGACCGCCCAACAGTCCTGGATGGCCTCGATCGGTAAGGACGAATCGCGCGTGGGCCATGTCCCAAAGTGCGTCGAGGTCAGTTGACGATCGCGCAAGGCCGACCATGAACGACCACACGCTGTTGGTGCCGCTGGCAGCGGCCGCACGGTCGAGATAGGGCGTCAATGCCACACTCCCCTGCATCATTGCACGCCCGACAGCCCTAGAAAGGGCGCTCGCATGGCGCACCATCTTGCGATGGTTTCCATTTGGGTGCCAGTGTCGCCAGGGCTCGCCCAAAACGAACGTTTCGAAAAAGTCGTCGATCGACTTCGGACGAAAATCACGCTCCAGCGCGATCAGTTTCTCAAGTTTCGTCGCTGCCGCGGTATCCTGGGGCGCAGGGCGCTGCATAAACGACAGCGTATCATTGATGGCCCGCCAGCCGAGTTCCCAATAATCGGCCCCGCGAACTGCGCGCATAGCGTCCAGCGTCTTGTCTTCGATCGAGCTGTCATAGTGTTCGCGAAAATGGTCAGCGATCACGTCTCGGGCTCGTACGGCTTCAGCGCGCCTACTCTCGGCGATCATCATCAGCCGGCCATAGGCTTCATCGAACCAAGCCCGATATCCTGGGCCATTGTTCGGCCGCCATTCCTTGAGCCGAACTTTAGCGCCGAACTCAAGATTGAGCGACGAGCTAAAATGATTGGCGTCGAGCATGTGATCAAGCGCTTCAACGCCGAGCGCTCGGATGCGGTCGTCTGGGTTGCTCAGCATCCGATCTATTCTGCTCAGCCGGGTATCCTGATCGGCTAGAGTAATGGAAAGGATCGGCCAAAACCGCTCAAGTAAGTGCGGGCGCGCCTTCAATTCATCACGGGTGTCACGATCGGCAAGTGTGAAGGCGGTAAGCACATCGATCGCTCGCCCGAACAGACGCGGTTCGTAGGCTATGTGAACAAGCAATTGGCTAAGGTCCCGGCGACGTTCGTCGGGTTCGAGCAAGCGGTCGCGGTCGTCGCTCCTCAGCGCCCGTTCGATCGCGGTTAGCGCTGCTTCGGGCGCTGCAGCGGCAGCGTGGATAAAGGCACGATGCCGCAGTCGATCGAGCGCTACCGGATGTCCCAGCGGTCCTCCCACCGCGAAAAAGCGCTCAGCAATGGCAATTGCAGCAGGCTCATCATGCAATTGTCCGATGCGCCGTGCAAAGGAGGCGAACAACCGCACTGGGCCGCAGACAAACGTCGCGACGAGCGCATCGGGATCGCTACGCCGAATGCAGGGCCCGGCCAACATGTTCGCGAGCGGCGGTGGCATTACCGCGCGCTGTGGCCCGCGCTGCTGCACGACGCCCCAGTCAAGGAAGGTCGCGATCGTGCGAAAGAACCGCTGAGGAGTGACGCCAGCTAGATCTGCCAGCACGGGATACTCGACGACGTGGCCATCTCCAGCGATGGCGTAGAACGCGTGGACAAGCGAAGCTGCCTCTGCACACTCTCGCGCCTTGGAGTCGCGTTCCTGGCGACCGGTCTGAAAGAGCCGTTCGAGCAACTCGCTATCCTTCAGTTTAGAGAGGTCAATGTCCTCGCCCCCTGCTTCGGCAATCTTGAGTGCAATCCGCGCATTACCGCCGGAGATTTCAGCGAGACGCCGACGTTCTGCGTCGCTCAGCCCTGGAAAGCGCTGCTTGAGCACACCATCCAGGATTTCCTCGCTATTACCGCCGAGTGTCACAAGTGTACCAGTGGGCTGCTCGCTCAGGACATCATAGTCGATTGTAAGGAGGCTGGCCCGGCTATTCCCGCGCCGCACTATCTCGGCGAGTTGGCTATGGGTCCGTTGCGTGCAGTTGTCGACCACCACAACGGCTTCGACACCTGCGACAGCGATCTGCTCCGCCATCAGAGCCGCGCTCACGGCGAGCTCAAGGCCAGCATCGCCATAGACCGCTCGCTCAGTCGGCAAGGCCGCACCCCCGCCGAGGCGATCGTCGAATAACGCTTCGGCAAGGCGTGTCTTTCCCATTCCCGACAGACCGATCAGACGCACAACCCCACCAGGACGGAAAAGTGTCTCGCGCATCTTTTTGACGGCGTCGCGCATCGGCAACTCGCGACTGTCAATCGTCGCGCGTGCCGTGTCGTCCAACAGGTAAGGCTGGCCCGGACTGTCGGGGGCTGACCAAGCGCCGTATCCACGCCATCCTGCCAATGGTCGTCCGACCTGCTCAAGCAACCATAACGCGACGCCCAGGCGCTGGTTGGACCAGCGTGCGATCTTATCGGCGCCGTAGAACTCGAGCGCGATTTGATCTGAGCCCGCAACATCGGCTATCGCATCGCGCATCGCAGCGATCCGCGCCTCGTGACGAGACTTGGAGGGGTCATCGCTCGAGAATACGATGTATGCACCTCCAATGGCCGCCAGTTCGGAGAAGATTGGGCGCGGAACACGCTTGGGGCGCATTTCGTGGATGAGCTTTGCCGGTCCCATTACCTCGGCCTTAGACTGGAAGTAAATCGTGCGCCGTGGGAGCCAGCCCTCGGGGTTGGGGGGTCCATTCCAAGCGATGGAGCCGTCAACGCCACCATCGCCGGCTGTTTGGTTCCCTCCTACTCCGATAGCTGACAGCGGAATATTGCCGGCTCGCGCCTCTGCCTCTAGCAATCGACGGAGCAGTTGACGTAACTGCTCATCCTCAACGCTTGCGATCATCTCCTTGGTGATCTCGAATACGGCCATGTGTCGTTGCTCGGTTGAGAATCAGCTGTTTAAAGGACAATCATTATCGTGGATTTGCCTAGCAGTTTCTGACGTAGGTACGCGGCGAAGTCTTTGACCGATTAGACCTGATGACTTAGCACTTGAAGCAATCGAGATCGGAGCGCGGAAGAGTGACTAGCGAGAACCTGCGGTATGGACCGAGGTTGGATGCGTGCGCTGTGCCGGACAACCCTTGGATAGCGTTTCTAGAAATCGACATGCGGAACGTGATCGCAATGACGTCAGGTTCGCTGGGTATCGACTTCGCGTTGACGGAAAACACCGACGTCCAAGCGATTGCTGTATTCAGCAGCCCGCCCAAGATCCTGATGACCTTCGGATTGGCGGACGCAATGTGTAGGCTTTCCAGTGTATTGGTCACCGCCGGCATGTTCGTCTCTTTTGGAGACACCGACCCAACGTGGTCACCGAAGCTGCAAAACACTGTCATCACTGTCGAGGATCAAATTCGCGACGAACCGTTCCGGTGGCACCCGGAATACACGCCCTGGATGAATGACGGCGAGCGACAGGTCATCTTTGCTTACCTGCTTGTGTCAATGAGCAGATTTATTGTCCTTCATGAGATCGGCCACATAGGCTACGCACACTCGCATGGACCGTCAGGGACCTCCCCAAGGCTGGCTGCTCTCATCGATGGTCAGGCGACAAACGAGGCAGACCGGCGGGCTGCGATCATTTCTCAAGCCAAGGAGATTGCGGCTGACGGATTCGCCTTCAATACGCACTTGTGTCTGCAGGCGCACGAACTTGGGGTGGCTGATCTAGACCCGATGAGAAAGTTGCTCACAGAGAAACTGATCGGGACACCACGGCTTCGCCTACGTTGGACGCTGCTTTCTGCATATTTTGTCTTTCAGCTTCTCGATCGTCGGAACTGGAACCTAGAGACAGCGACGCTTGCTACGCATCCGCCTGCACCGTTCCGCCTCAAGTGCCTGTACGCGGCTGCCCTAGAGCTCAAACACCCTGACCTGCCGGAAAGCGAGATTATCGAAGAGGTCTCTGGCGCGCGAACATTTGGAAGCGCCGTGTTCGACGTGGGCCTCAAGCGGTTTCCCGACCTATTCTGGATTGATCAGGTGGCTGACGAAGCGTTCGATGCAATCTTCATGGAAATTTATGCGGAATTGCACAATTGGACGGTCTGGGGTGGGAAAAAACCGTAGAGACGACCTCTCAATTTCAATGCACAGCGCATTCTGACGCCTTGCGAGAAGGCCTAGGCGGGTTTGGTGTTACACAGCTTTAGTTGAAGCGCGGGTCGGCCAGTCTGAGGCATTCCGCGGCAAACTCATCAAAGCCGCCGTCATAGCAAATCAGGCGTGGAGCATCTTTGTTCGATATAGTGGGGAAGACCTCTTTGATCACCTTGCGCTTGGCACCTTCAAGGCCGGGCCCAATATAGAAAATGAATTTCTGCCGGCCGTCTTCTGGCTCCTCGGCGAACTGGCGGAGGAAGAATCGGATTAGCGCATCATCCGGCGGCAGACTGTAGCCGACGATCACGAGCACGGTGGTATCACGCATAAGGCGAACGACCTTGGGGAACACCGTCTTGAAGTACGGGTCTGAATAGTCCTGTTCGCGTGAAGCTAGCATGAGGATGGGCGGGTCGTTTATGACCCTCGCCGGCGTGCGACGGCTGTAGTCGAGGGCATACCCATCTCCCCGACGGAGTATCTCAAAGCCCCCGTTGATCTTGAGCAGGTGCTGCACGAGCCAATGCTCGTGGACGGGCGACATGTTGCGCTCGCCGACGATCTCAGTCGGGTGAAGCCACGGTAGGTGTAGAGAAAATGGGAGTCGTCGTCACCCAAAACGCTGTCCAGAATCGTTTCGATCACATAGTCGTAGTTCGTAGTGATAAAATGGGTGCGAACACCCTCGGCTAGGCCCTGGGACCCATCAATCCGGGTGTGAAGGTGCCGGAAGAACTCTACCATGTCCTCTTGCTGCGGCGTCGGTGACGCCATCCTAAATTTGCTTGAGACTGTGTCGAAGTAGTTGAGGTCCGTAAGCTTGTCGTAGCGGTCTTGAACCGCGGCTCGAAGCGCTCCCCTGAACATCCGCAGGTTCTGCTCATCCACGTACCGGGAAGCGAACATCTGGGTACTTATCATACATGTCGATCTGGTAGACGATCTGCCTCAATTGCTCGGGGTTGATCTCGTCCATCCCGTTCAAACCGAACATGCGGGATAAGGCCCCGACGTCGGCGACTTTCTGAATGACCGTCGATTTGAGCGTAAATAGCTGTGACCCAACGGGCGCCTTGGGGTCCCATGATTTCGAGAACCCCGCGCCGGCGAAGAACGTGAAGTTGGTTAGCCCTCTCGGCTGTGTGCGCGGACCTTGCTGATAACTGAAGCAGTCAACGAGCGTCATGAAGCTCTTGGCCGCCTTAGAGACCTTCGTCTTTTCACCACCTGGCGATCGCTCTGATTTTGCTCCCTGGCCCTGCCTTAGCTTGTTCATCTGTCGCTCTGCCACATTTGTTGGAATTGATATCCAGTTCCAAGTTCCAGGTCGACTTTCTTTTAATCCGAGATGGCGGGCGGGCGCCGCAAAGCTGCCATCCAGACCTGGCCTGCGTGTGTCTCACCCGGGTGACTGTGACCAAGAAGCGCTCCCACTCGGCCTTCGCCATGTCGCGCCAACCGTGGCCGCTGAGGTGGAGAAGGTCGCAGCGACCAGATAGAGGTCGTGCGGCCGGCGCGTGAATGCTGGAGCGCAACGCATCAAGTTCGATGGTCCACGGCCATTGAGGCACGAATGGTCTCGCTTTCGATGACAAAGCTCTCGACCTTCGGCCCGGCCGCCTCGGCCGCCAGCGGCTTGTGCCAGGAGCGAAACGCCGCCAGGGATCTCGGCTTTACGGACGCGCAGAGCTACAACGATGCAAGGTCCGGCGGCTTCACATCCGCACGCGCATTCGCTCAGGCGAAGAGCATGGTTTTCAATACCCGGCGCGACCATGATGCGGCAATGTCGGGCGGCTTCCGCAGCAGCGACGAATACCAGCGGGCGCAGGCGGGCGGCTTCACGGCTGCCAACGAATATCGTGCTGGATGGCGAGCGCGGAGCGCGGTCAGTACAAGGACGAGTGCTTCCTGTTCGGCGCCGTCGTCGACAACGAATTCCAGATGTTCGGGAACCCGTATGAGTCCAAATGCAATGAAGCCCAGACTGCTGCCGGTGGGCCGTTGGTCACGAGCTCAAGAGCCTTTGGGTCGCCAATTGACCGACGGCGACGACGCAACAAAGCGGGTTCGGAAACCCGCAAATCTCACTCCGCACGTCGAAGATGGCTTCTCGAAAGCGCGCTGCAACAGTTCCAAGGCCAAGCACGTTCAGAAGGTCCTCACCGCCTTTCTTGCCTAACCTATCCCTCATCCCGATCGGAGAACTCGGGCATGATGTCGCCGGCCAGCAGCTTGTCCTTCGACAACAACCCGGCGTCCTCGAGCGCCTCGAAATCCGGCAGCTGGCGCAGCGTGTCGAGCCCGAACTGCGACAGAAAGGTTTTCGTCGTCACATAGGTGTAGGGCGCGCCTTGAGTGGGGCTGCGCGGCCCCGAGGCGATCAGCTCCTGCCCCCGCAGCACGCCGATCAGGTCACGCGACACCTCCTTGCCGAAGAAGGACGACAGCTCGCCACGCGTGATCGGCTGGAAATAGGCAATGCACATCAGCACGAGAGCCTCCGCCTGCGATAATTCCTTCGCCTCCTGCCCGGCCGAGCCAAATGCACTGCGGATGACATCCCCAAAGACCTTTTTGGTCCGATGCTGCCAGCCGCCGGCGACCGCGACCAGCTCGTAGGGGCGACCGGCGAGCTCGGCGCGAATGTCGTCGATGATCAGCTCGATATTGCAGTTCTTTCCCACCACCCGCGCGAGGACACTACGTGTCACCGGTTCGCTGGCGGAAAAGATCACTGCTTCGACGCGACCCATCCACTCGCGCCAGCGCAGTTCCGGCGGCAGGTGCTCGAGCTCCGTGTCCAGCAACGCGGGCTGATCGTTTGGCTTGCGGCGGGCGGACGATTGGCTCATCGCTAAAGCCCAAATAGCCGGAACGATGACCGCCCCGACAGCTCGCGCACGGCGTCGAGGTGTTGCAGCCGCTCGAACAGCCGCCGCGTCGCAAAACGCGACAGGTTTTTCGTCGTCAGCGAGCCGGAGACGGCGTCTTCGCTGAGCAGCAAAAAAATCACGTCGCCGGCGCCCTTGGCGCGCAGTTTCGGCGCCACCGCCAGGAGTTTTTCGGCGCGCCGCGATAGCTCGGCCGCCAGCCGGCAGGCCTCCGCCGCCGCTTGAACCAGCGCCAGGCACACCGCCCGCTCAAACCCTTTTTCGCCGGGTCGGATGCGCCTGCCGCCGGCTTCTGTGCGGAAAGCAGAGCCAAAAGCCTGCGCCATCAGCAGCGGCAGCGGCCGCAGCCAGCGCAGGCTTTGCGCCAGCGCCAGGTCGGCCAGCCACCAGGCCAAAAGCTCGGCATCGGGGCGCATGGCGACGACGCGGGCAGCGATCGCCGCGGCGACGAACGGCGCCGGCCGCTGCGAGCCCGCCAGCTTTTCAATCTCCGTGCAGAGGTCGGCGAGCGCCGCGCCGTCCCAGGCGAGCCCCAGCATCTCCACGATCTTTTCAAGCCGATCGGCGGTGGCGGGTGGCGGCTGCAGCGCCAGTTGCCGCCAGGCGGCAAAAATGGCGCCGGCGGGACCGGGGTCGGCGCCGACCGGGCAAAGCTGCCAGGCGTCGCGCAAGGCGGCCTCGTCCTCGGCGCGGCCGGCGAGCCGCATGCTGGCGGCGGCGCATTTGAGCGCCAGTCGCTGGCGCCAGGCGCCGGTCCAGGCAGGCTGCGTCCGGGCGAGCACGTCGAGGGCGCCCAGGGCGGCGCCGGCCTGGAAGGCGGCGTCGGCATCGTTCGGCGCACCGGCGCTTGCGAGCGCCCAGGCCGGAACGTTCGGCGGCGTGGCGGGGCTGGCGGCCAATGGACTGGCGGCGAGGGGATCGAGGCGAATCATGATCTTTGAGGGTAAAGCGGCCGTGCGCTTTGCGCTATCGATTTCAGCCTAAAACGCACAGCTTGTCGGAGAGACAAAACGAATGATAATGTTGCATTATCATTCGTATTTGCGTAGGCCGGAAACTTAAGGTAGAAACAAGTGAAAAGGTAGATTTCAGGAGCTTCTCGTGTCCCTCAACATCAAGAACCCAGCCACCGTCGCTCTTGCCGACGAACTCGCGCGCCGCCAAGGTATCACTAAGACAGCCGCCATTCATCAGGCCTTGAGCGAACGCCTGCATCGCTTGGGCTTCGGTGAAGCCGGCCAGGAGCGTCTGCTCGCAGAATTGCACGCCATCCGAGAAAGAGTAGCGCGTTTGCCTGAACTGGACAGGCGGAGCGACGAGGAGATCATCGGCTATGACGACCAAGGAATTCCGAACTGATGGTGATCGATACCTCCGCTATCGTCGCGATCCTTGGCAGTGAGCCTGAGGCAGCAAAGCTGGAAAGAGCGCTGGTTTCCGACCAGATCCGCTTGGTCCCGGCAACATGCGTGCTCGAGGCATGCATGGTTTTGGTGAGCCGGCGCGGCGAGCACGCGTTGGCCGAGATCGATCTGTGGCTCCGCAAGATCGAGGCCGACATCATTCCAGTCGAGTCCGAGTTGGTTGATCTGGCAACGCAAGCTTGGCTGTCCTACGGCAAGGGCCGACATCCCGCGGCACTGAATTTTGCTGATTGCTTCTCTTACGCTTTGGCAAAGCGTGCAGACGAGCCACTGCTTTTCATCGGCAAGGATTTCTCCCAGACCGATATTCAGGCGGCATGAGGATGGCGGGGAACGGTCGAACCTCATCTGCGGCTTCCGGAGACGACGATCTTCCCGATATTGTCGACCTGGTCATGGCGATGGGCCGCTCCGACGATGAGGCATCGCATGAACTCCCCTCCCCTGCCCTGCCGGTGGCTGACACGGCTCCACGCCTGCCGGCGCATCTGGAGCGGCTCGCCGACCGCGCCCGCGACTACGTCGAGGCGGCAAGCTCTGCCAACACGCGGCGTGCCTACGCCTCCGACTGGAAGCATTTTGGCGCCTGGTGCCGCCGGCAAAATCTCGAGGTGCTGCCCGACCCGCAGACTGTTGGCCTCTACATCACCGCTTGTGCTTCAGGGGCAGTGTCGGGCGACAAGACGCCGAACTCAGTCAGCACGATCGAACGGCGTCTGTCCTCGCTGGCTTGGAATTTCACCCAGCGCGGCCAACCGCTGGACCGAAAGGATCGGCATATTGCTACCGTGCTCGCAGGCATCCGCAACACCCATGCCTCCCCTCCCCGGCAGAAGGAAGCGATCCTCCCCGAGAATCTGATCGCCATGCTGGAAACACTCGATCGCGGCACGCTGCGGGGATTGCGCGACCGCACGATCTTGCTGCTCGGTTTTGCCGGCGGGCTGCGCCGCTCGGAAATCGTCGGCCTTGACGTTTCGCGCGACCAGACCGAGGACGCCCGCGGCTGGGTGGAATTCTTTTCCGACAAGGGCATTCTGTTGACGCTGCGCGGCAAAACCGGCTGGCGCGAAGTCGAGATCGGCCGCGGCTCCTCCGAGGCAACCTGCCCGGTCGTGGCCCTGCAGACGTGGCTCAAGCTGGCACGCATCGCCCATGGGCCGCTGTTCCGCCGCGTTTCCGGGCGAGGCAAAGCCGTCGGCGCCGATCGGTTGAATGACCAAGAGGTCGCGCGCTTGGTCAAGCGTACCGCCCTCGCCGCCGGCGTCCGCGGCGATCTGTCGGAAGGCGAACGCGGCCTGAAATTCGCCGGGCATTCATTGCGCGCCGGCCTCGCCTCCTCGGCCGAGGTTGACGAGCGCTACGTGCAAAAGCAACTTGGCCACGCCTCGGCCGAGATGACCCGCAAATACCAGCGCCGGCGCGATCGGTTTCGCGTCAACCTAACCAAGGCAAGCGGGCTGTAGCGTTGAAAGTCCCCTCCCCTCCCCCGCAAGAGAGAATTCCCGACGGGGCCGCTCAGCCGTTCGCGTGATCAGTTTCAATGATCGGAAATGGGTGCGGTAGCGGCCGACGTCTCGGTCAGCCATGGCTGAGGGCAACGACGTTCTAACAAACCGCGCCTCCGGCAATCTCCAAGTCCATCCGTTTTGGTGAGATTGACCCGGCGAGGGGAGGTCATTGTGTGGGGGAACGCAGCGGAGCCTGCTGTTCCAATTTGAATCTACACGTAAAAGCCCTCGCCTTGCTAAGACCCGAAAAGACGCCGATCCCAGTACACCGGCTGATGCAGGCTGGCCTGGATCGAAGGAAATTCCCGATGAGCGGGATTTATGAGCACGTTATGATCGAGGCGTGCAACCACGCTCGGCACCAGCAGAATGGCACTGCGCTTTTCCAAGCACCATCGTTCGCCGAATTCCTTGCTAACCGTGGCCGGCATCGCGTCCCAACCGGGCAGCGCGGGCGCTGAGAAGACTTCATAGGTGGTTCCGTGGGGGATGGTGATTCCGACGTAATGCTGATTGGGTGGCAGGCGGCCGCTGCCGTGCACCAGCTTTTCCAGGACGGCGGTCGAATAGTGCTCGCTCGAGTAGATGACCGGGCTGCCCGATGTATTCCAGCGCCCTGGCGCTATGGTCGAACCCGTCGCGTCGAAGATGGGGTAGGCACCTTCAGGATCGCCAACGCGAAAAGCCGACAGCGTGCGGTCAAGAACCTGTGCCGTCACGCAGCGCTGCCGTATTTCAGGCTCGCGAGTATGTCGAGGACCATCTCGGCACCGAACTCGTTCTGGATGACCACGTCGATTGGACGCTTGTCCTCCAGCATGGCGTGGCTGCGAAACAGGAAATCTCGCGCCTCGTCTTCCCTTTGCCAGACTTCGAGTGCCAGATTCCACACCCGTGCGACCCGTGCGACCCGCGTTCCCTCCTCCGAGGACAGGCGCAATTGGCCCTTCTTGCGGCGGTCATAGGTCGCCTTGGGAACAAGGCGGTACTTGAACTGCGAGTCGTTTGGCGAGACGAACTGAGACACACGTTCAAGGGTGGCGAAGGGCAAGCCCTCTTCAATGCGTGAGATTAGGCCAAAAGGAGACAGCGCCGCCGTCCCCCTAATCGGCAGACCAAGCACATCAGCGACATTTGCAAGGGCTAGCATGGCAATCTCCATTCCAGATGAGACATTATATAGCCTCACATGAGGCGCAGAACAAGAAGCGCGCTGATCGATCAATCCCAGCCCTTCCGCTTCATGCTGAGCCGCAGAGCCTCGCTGATTTCGGCAGACTTGGAGCTGCCGGTCAATTCATCCCTTCGCGCGGTTTCTTTCCCGAGCGATTTTCCGGCGTTCTGGCTGGCCTTGGCATCAAGCCTTGCGCGCAGCAGCGCCATGACCATCGGCCACACCGAAAACTGACCGTTGCGAGCCCGATCCGTCAGGTTCCTGAGATAGCCGCCCTGACTGTTGATCTGATCGGTTCGCTGCAGCATTGCGGCTATCGTAATGGCAGCCTTTTCAGGCCCCATCACCTGGACCGCTTCCTGCCATGCGCTGGGGCTGACCCCCATATGCGGCCGGGCCAGTTCGGCCGCCGCGACAAAGTCACGCCAGGTTCGAATCTGGGCGCCGCGGGCCATGTTCAGGATTTCCGGGCAGGCGTCCAGCACCATCCCCAGGGGCAAGTCCCGTTTGGGCAGGCTGCGCACATTGTCATCTCGCTCGGCGCTGCTGCTCGCTTCTTTCTGCAGTCCTAAGCCGGGTTCAGTTTCATCGGTAGAATGAGAGTCTGGATTTGAATTCTGTATGTGGCGCTCAGAATGGGACTCATTGGCGTTCAAATCTTGTGATTTGACGAATGTTTCCAACAGCTGATGCACTTCGGCCCAGATGTTCTCCAACTCATCGGCCACCGCCTCCAGCAACTGGCGCGAGGCTGTCCGAGGCAACCGACCGACGGCCGCCTCATATCGCGTCTGAAACCGGCGCCAATCGCCCGGGACCTCCTCATTGAGCCCTGCGTCGATCATCTTGACGATGTCGCGCCGGCAGATGGTCAGACGCTCCTTGACCAGCCTGTAGGCCTTCCGCTCGGCTTGAACGGCGGCGGCCAGTTGTTTGAATTCGTCAGCGCGCGCCACGATCGGCGCCAGGTCGAAGCCATAGGCCTGCTCGATCTCCCCGCCCTCCCCCTTGCGGGCAAAGCGCTTGCCGTTCGGGCTGTCGCGGCGGATCACCAGGCCGCATGTCACGAGGACCGATAGATGGCGCCTGAGCGTCGCCGAGGACATGCCATTGGCGCGCCGGATCAGTTGCTCGTTGGAGGGGAATACGACCAGCCCCCCCTCCCCCGACAGCTCGTCGTCGCGGTGAAACGACAAGAGCGCATTGAGTATCGCCAGCGAACGATCGGTCGCGCCAATGGCGTCCCTGGCCTCTGTGATGTCTCGAAAGGCCTGCCATTTGGGCACAGCCGTCGTTCGGTCGATCGCCTTTGCACCTGCCTGGCTTGCCATTTGCGCAACCGTCATCGGCCGCCGCCCAAAGGGCGTCGTAGAGATATGCGTAACCATTTTCCCTCTGCCTCTAGTCAGGCAAAAGAAATCTGCTCGCCAAACGACGCCCAATAACACTTGACAGTGATTCGCGGATTTGCGATTCTCGGCTTGCTACAGACCTGAGAAGGGCTTCCGTGACGGTGACGTTCGGGGGCCTTTTTCTTTTGCGGATTAGTCTCCTGTTGTCTTCCTCGTTTCAGACTCTCGGAACGCCTCGAACAGCTCCTCGAGCCTGCCGGCAATAAAAGCACCGAAAGCCGAAGCCTCCTTGGATTTCAAAGCCAGCGTGAACACCTTCCCGGTATCGGCAATCCTTGCCTTTACGGAATTGTCTTTTGCAGCCCAGGCCCTTTCGCGCGGCCGCGACGGCGCTGATTTCGCACCCTTGCCGCTTGCCGCCAGCAGCTCATAAAGCGCCTGGAAACGCGCGTCGCTGCCGGCGTGTTGGAATTGGCTGGACTGGACATGCTCGTCGGCTGTGGCGGCATTGGCCGGATGCGCCATGAGCTTGGCCAATTGCCACCAGCGGTCACGGCCGATCCCCTTGGCCGCGCCGATCGCCATTATGATGGATTCGGAGACGTTGCTGGAGACCGACCGCATCTTTGACAATGTCGTATCGTCAAGCGCCAAGGCCGATTTCACGATGTCGGCCGCATAGCCCTGCTTGAGAAGGCGCTCAGCAAACAGCGTCCGCTCGATAAAGGATAGGTTGGCGCGGGCGGCATTCTCCTGGCCCTGGGCGACGACGTGGTCGCGGTCGTCCAGTTGCTTGACGACGGCTCGCACCGGCCGCCGCAACGCACGTGCAACCTTTACGCGCCGGTGCCCAAACACCGTCTGGTAGCGCCCGGGGGAGGATGGATGCGGCCTGACCAGGATGGGGGAATCCTGTCCGCGCTCCTGGATCGCGCGCATCAGTTCGGAGAATTCCTGCTCGTCATCGCCAATGCGGTCCGACACGAACGAGGTGTCGACGAGCTCGGGGTCCAGATCGACAACCGAGCTTTTCGACAGCTCTTCGAAGGACTGCATGATGGATCGCGACGCGCCGCGAACGGCGTAGCTCGACACGTCTCTCGTTTGCTCCACGGCAGCGGAGCCCATCACGCTATCGAATATGTCCTTGCGTGCCATTCAGCCCTCCCCCAAATCAGCTACCGGCCTGATTTTGTGGACGAAAACATGCGTTTTTACTGCAGTAAAACTCAATGCCATCACCCCCTGCCCCACGCGCGATGGACGAGAGACACGATTTCGGAATTGACCGCATCGAGTGATTCCATCGCCCGATCGTAGGTCGTGCGCGTGAAAGACGATTTCTCGACCTCGTAGAGTGTCTGCTTGGTCAGTCCGGCATCCGATATGGCGGTCGACTTCAGCATCGGATGCTCAAGGATCTGGCCGGCGAGCATCGATTGCATGAACCCCACCATCTGGGCCTGAGGGATGTCGGTGGGCTCGTAACGGGTGATCAGATATCGGAACCAGTCGAGTTGGATCTCCGCTCCGGCTCCCTTGATCGTTTTCAGGATGCCGCCCAGCATCAGCAGAAACTGGCTCATGGACATGAGATCGAGCATTTGCGGGTGAACAGTAATCAGCACCGATGTCGCCGCCGACATGGCGGTCAAGGTCAGATAGCCGAGCTGCGGGGGACAGTCGACGACCACCACGTCATAGCGGTCGTCGACGTCGCTCAGGGCCTTGGCAATACGCAAGAAGAACTGGCGGCCGGCATTGGATGATTTGTCCTGCATCGCCAATGGCGTGTCGTATTCATATTCCTGGAGCTCGAGATTTGCAGGAACAATGTCGAGGCCCGGGAAATTCGTGGGGACAATGACGTCGGCGATGGACCTGCGCTCCGCATCGTAGCGGATTGCTTCATAGAGCGAGAGGTTCTGGTCGAGTTCCGGCTGGAAGCCGTGGAGTGCAGACAAAGATGCCTGCGGATCGAGATCGATGGCAAGGACGCGATGGCCGGTAAGCGCCAAGTGCTGGGCGAGGTGAGCCGCGGTCGTGGTTTTGCCGCTGCCTCCCTTGAAATTGACAACCGCGATGACCTGCAGCTTGTCGGCGGGCTTGCGATGAGGGACGTATTTCTTGACCTCCGTCCTGCCATGCTGGTCGAGAAAGTGGCGAAGCTCCAGCATCTGACCAGCCGTATAGGAGCGTCGACCCGACTGCGCTTGTTCGGGCAGGGGGCCCTTGCCTTCGAGATGGAGCCGTTTCAGATTGTTTTGCGAAACACCGAGGTAATGCGCAACCTCGGCCATGGAGAACGTCCGCAGGGTCTTCGTCGCGTTGGGGGGAAACTTCTCCATGCGAAGCTGATTGAGCCGACGCGATATCTCCGCCCCGTGTTCGAGGATCTTCTCGTCAAACTCGAAGCTGGGCAGCCGCATTGCGATATTCATACTTCCGGAAACCTGAATTGGCGCTTTTTGCTGGGAAACGGACCAACAACCGCCATTAAGCTCCGATTCGCCAGCCCGGGCAAGGAGTTTTGGGTTAAGAGAAGGTTAACGCCCCGTTCGGGTCAACACGGCGCAAAAACGCCTGCCCAAGAAAGCTAACGCGCTGTTTCAATACATATTTTTGCGCAAATTTACGGCAGTAAAGTACAGGCCGGGGATGTTGCCACCGCTGTCGCCCACGCCGGGGAGGGAGACGGCCGTCATTCGATCCAGGAAGCCGTTTGGGGCCGGCCGAGATATCTATGCATGCAGGCAAAGGGGTGTCAGTCACCTCACGCCGTTGCCAAGGCGGCCAAGCACGTTGATCAGGAGCAGCCCTGCGTCTACGACGAGCAGCGCAATCTCTTGCGCATGACAGCGACCTGTCTGAACCGTCTTTCCTTTGACGACATGAAGCGCCGTGACGGCTGCCAGATTGCCGCCGCGCTGGTCCCACTCAATTGGTTCTGGATACGCGATGCCCTGCCGGCGCTGGCTTCTGATCGCGTCAGCGACGTTTGCTCTTGAGAGACGACCGTCGGCGGCCAGCGCGTGAATGGCGGCTGACACGGTTTTGGTCGCGTCGTATGAGTTCGCGGCATAGTTCTGGTCCGAAGCGTTGCGCATAATCCGTGCGAACGCGCCGGCGACGTGGCCTTTCTCCGGCCAGCCGGAAAGAACAAGGACGCGTTCCCCCTGCTCTGCCGCGCCGCCTGCTGGGCGAAGGAAATTGGCAACGTCCCAGCAGACGTCGCCGATGGCCAGAAGCCGCTTGTCGCCGGCGGCGTCCATGGCACGCAGGAGCGGAGCGCCTTCATAAATGCCGCCATAGAAGATCAGATGCCTGCGATGGAAATCCGGCCACCAGGTCGGGGAATTCCCTGTGGCCTTCATCGACGCTGTGGAACGCGCTCACCACCCCGCCGGCTTTCACGAATTCGGTCGCGAACTGGTGGCTCATGCTCCTGCCATAGACGGTATCGGTGGCGACGATCACTGCCGCGCGTTTTGCCAGCTTGCGAGACACGTAGCTTGCGATGGCGGCGGCCGTCTCGACATCGCGGTTTGTGAACACGTACGTCCATCCGGATTCCGTTAGCTTGGATTCGACACGATCGGTGTGATGAGCGTCAGCCGCGCCGTGTCATAGGCCGGCGCCGCGCCCAGGCGATGACCGCCCCATGGGAATAAAGGATCTGGCGATTCGTTCGCCTTGTGCCTCCTCACACGTGGAGTCGCGGCGACAGCCTCGGACAAGTTGCTGCTGTCCGCATCATTGGCTTCATCTACAGCCGTCTGGACGGCGTTGCCGATCTCGGCCCAAGCAGCCCAGCATCGCCCGAAAGGGGTGTCGCGATGCCCGAGTCTCGATCGGAACATTCTGTTAGTCGACCGCGAGTTCTGCCCGGGCCTTGTTTGATCTCCTGGATGGTCGAGCGGAGCCGGTGAAAAGCAGGCCGCTAACAGAAAGGATCACGAGGAGCGCCCCAGTAGCCATCCACATTGACGGGACCTCGCCGAGAAAGGCCCAGCCGAGCAACACAGCGATGATGGGGTTGACGAAGGTGTAAGTCGCTACCAGGGTTGGCGTGACTTTGCGCAAGAGCCAGATGTAAGCCGCAAAGGCAATCACCGTTCCGGCGACGGTGAGGTATGCCCATCCAGCGATCGACCACCCCGTGATCGAGTAGGGGTGAACAAGGCTCACTTCGCCGTTGGCCGCACCGACAACCGCCAGTGCAGCAGCGCCGGCCCACAATTCGATAACGGACATCACCAGTGGGCTGCTGGACGTTGGGGACTGTTCGGAGACGACCGTTCCTATGCTCCAGGACAGGGACGCACCAAGCAGCAAGAAAATGTCGATCAGGTGCACCGCACCGATTCCGCCAGCACCTTCTTCCCAGGCTATCAGCGCAACTCCAACGACACCGGGGGCAAGAAAGCTCAGTGCCAAGGGGCTTGGCCGACTGGGACGTCCGAGGCCTGTCTGAAGGGCCGCAATCCACAACGGGATGGTCGCGAGCATGACTGCGGCCAGCCCCGTTGGAACACGCTGCTGAACGTTGGCAAGGATGCCGTGGCACCCGACGAAGAACAGCAATCCGCACACGATGCCGTAAAGCAGGGACTTCCTAGACGGGGGCTTCGCACCCGACGCCGCGGCAACGACGAAAAGGATTAGGCCGCCCACCATGCAGCGTGCTGCCATCAGCAGAAATGGCGGCAGTGATTGCAGCGCCAGCGCCAAAGCCAGATAGGTCGAGCCCCAGATGAGGTAGATGGCGCCGAAGGCAGCGATCAGGAGAAAACTTGCGCTGGGGAGCTTCATCGGCGTAAAACCTCTTATGAGGTTAGAATTCGGAGACCGCGCTTGGGTTCCCCGCAGATCCTGAAAAAGCGACAGCCGGCCGCTGTCGCGAAGGAGGATCTGGCGATCCGCTTTGTCAACACGGTTGCCTGGCGCCTGCGGCAAGCCGCCGAGGAGCGGCTTCCTACGCCCGCGGCACTCCTGGATTGGCTTGATGAGAACGGCGTGCGCATTTCCAACGATCCTGCTGAAGTCACGCCGGAAAGGGGAGGGGACCTCCAACGGGCCCAAACCGCATATGGAAGCGCCATAGCGCTGCGCGAGACGATCTACGAAATCCTGGTGGCACAGATCAGAAATGTCACTCCCGCTGCCGACCACGTCGAGGCGTTCAATCGATTTCTGCATCACAGGCCAGCCGCTTTGCTGGAATGGCGAGCCGGCAAATTCGGCTGGCACGGCTCGCATCCAGATGAACTCGATTTTTGCACACCGATCGCGATCTCCGCGGCTGAACTCATGACCGGCCCCCGGGCAGGGCGGGTCAAGCAATGTGGGGACGATCGAGGCTGCGGCTGGCTGTTCGTCGATGAGAGCCGGGCGCAAAACCGGCGTTGGTGTTCCATGGGAGACTGCGGCAACCGCGCCAAGGCGTCGCGCCATTACGCCAGGATCCGCGAGACCAGAAACGCGAAATGACGACATGTCAGCCATCCACAGATGGTGGTGTACAATCAGGTCGCCCTGAAGCACCAACACCTGTCACGACGTCAACTGTGGCGGGTCTTTCGCCATGCTTGAGTGACAGGCACCAGCTGGCGTCAGGTTTTCAGGAGGAGTGTAAGGTCGTATCCTTAGGGCATCCTACCGACCCACCCCGATCGCCGACCCAAGTCAACGTCCGGGGCCGCTCAAGGGGCGTGAAGGATCCGGAACTGCGCTGGGTTGCCTGGGGTTCTCTCGACGATTTGAATTGGCGCAGCAGTCCATTGCCAAACAGCTGCGCCTGGTGTGCGGAAGAACTGGATTTTGCCGCGGGTGCCTTCAACTCTTAAGCGCGGCCATGACTCGGCTATGCTGTTCCGCTCAATTCCGTGGGACCGCATTGCATCGGCAAGGACGGCGATCGTGTCGTAGCCTTCCAAGGCAACGAAGGAGGGTGCCTCTCCCAACTTCTCGCGGAGAGCCCTTTGGACGTATGAACCTAGCGCGTTGAGGTGCTCGGGTCGGTAGCGCAGGAACGGGATCGCAGCGCTATCCTCACCTAGCAATGTGGCCCATTCAGCGAATTCTGGTTGTCCGGCTGGAGCGCCGATCTTGATCGTGGCGAGGCGCCTGTCGTTGCGAACTGACTTGACGATTGAGATTGCTGGCTCCGGATCACCTACCAGAAGAAGAAGCACTGTTGCACGATGGTCGACGAGTTTATCGCACAAAGATGAGGGGTCGAGTGAGCTCATGCTGATTTCCGATAAGGACCCGCCTCGTGAGTGAACGTGATCCCGCAGAATGTGAGCGCCAGACGCCCAGTAGACACTTTGCTGCGACGCAACTGCGATCCGATGATGGCCGGCGCGCGAGAGGAAGTCTGCATATATTTGCCATCCGCGGGACTGCGGCGGTGCAAGGCGCGCGACCCATTTCGTCGATTGTTCCGTAAGCCTGTCGAGTACCGCCGACGAGCAGAGAAACGGGACGCCAAGCTCGTCGGCCCTGGTAGCCGCAGCGCGAGCAACGACACTGTGATACTCTCCCGCTAGCGCAACCACGCCCAAGCGAGCCAGTTCATCCACCGCCGCGACAGCCTTCTTCGGATCAGCGGCCGTGTCTCGGACAACAAGCTCAAGCGGTTTGCCGGCGACGCCGCCGGCGCCGTTGATTTCGCTGGCGGCAAGCTCAAGGCCGGCAAGCAAGTGTCTGCCTGCCTGAACCCAGCCGGGCCGAGTTAAAGGAGCGAGTGCGCCGATCCTAATCGTCGCTTCCTCGGAGCGCCCAGACCGCGATACAGTAGATGGCATACGTTCCAAGTCCCCAGCTTTACCAACGCTGACATCACCCCGCTACAGCGCACATGCGTCGGCCGATAGAGACAGTCGGAACCACCTCCAACAATCTGTACCCTCGACGCAAACGATACAGTGCCCCTGGATGCCCAGATGAGCTTGAAGCAGCTCTTGGGCGGACTGGCTGCGGGCCGCCGGCGGGCACTCTTTTCCGCGTAGCCCACGCTACTTGCGATGTGCCAGGCGATAGCGCGCTGCCTTGGCGCGGTTGCCGCAACTGTCCATCGAGCACCAGCGTCTCGGTTTTGATCGGCTATCGTTGATGAAGAAGCCGCCGCATTTGTCAGCCTCACATTGCCGGATGTCGTTTCCTGACGGGAACAGCACCAGCATGGCTGCGGCTGCAGCTGATCGGCGCAGGGGCAGGTAAATCGCTTGGTTTGTCGACGCGGATGTGACGTTCAGGATTTGGCCAAGGCCAGCCGAGCCTCCCGCCTGCGCTATCGCTTTATGGATGTCGCGCAAGGCGTTGCGTTTCGGCGCGAGACCACGGCCAAGGTTTTGCGCCGTCACATTGAGCCACGATTTGAGGGCCGCGCGTAGCTTTAGCACCTCAAGATGCACATCGCAGGCGACGCGTTGGTGATTTAGGGCGAGACGCTTGAGGACCCGCCCTTCATTTTCCGACAGCAACAGGGCCGGAATGCAAAAGACCAGCAGGTCTTGGTAGCTTGGAATGAAATCGATCTCATCTCCGTCGCGCCAGTGCAATGTGTTGGCAAGATCAAGTGCGGGCGCGCCACCCAGCATGCGCATGGGTCCGAGCGGCGAGACATAGGTCCGGACAAATTCGGTTGATTCCATCACCGCCAGTATGTAACCTCCTAAACAGTTACTCAAGAGGGCAGGGAGGGTCAATGAAGAAGGCTCTGCTGACATTGCTGGCGTGGTTTGCATTTGCGGTCACGGCACATGCAAATGACGATGTGCTTTATCGCTCAAGCGTCATTGTCACCGGAGATCGGGAGGAAACGCGCGTCCCCTCCATTCCAGAGGGTTTCGAACTGGCAGCGCAAAAGCTGACCGGAAATCCCGACATCGCGCAAAACCCGGCCTTCGCTTCGCTGGCGACCGGAGCGCCTGGCATGGTTTGGTCCTACACCTACCATGATCGCATGTTCGGCACTCCAATTCACGATGAGCAGGGCACGCGCGATCGCCCTTTTGATCTCACATTCCAGTTTGACCGGAAGCGGATGGACCATGCGATGGCGGTGCTGGGCGAGAAGCCATGGCTAGGAGCGCGCCCAAAGCTGGCGCTCGTCGTCGAAGTGACCGACATGGCGCGCAGCTATGTACTGGCCGCCGATGGCGTCCACGGATCGGACCTGCGCGCAAGCTTTGAAGATGCTTCGGCGCGCTTCGCGATACCGATCATATTCGCGAACGAGGCCGATCTCTCGGCGCTGGCGCAGGAAAACCTTGATGCACTCCCTCTTGAGACGCTGGCCAGCCTGAAATCCAGGTTGGGCGCTGACGCGATCTTGGTCGGTCATCTCGATTGGGAAACCAAGGAGCCGGGCTGGCATGCGGTTTGGAGCCTGCCATTTAGTCCAGAAGATACCAAGTGGGAGGTCGGCGGTGTAAATTTCGATGCCGCCTTCCGCAACGCAATCGGAGGTGCCGCCAAGCGCTTACGACCGACCCAATAGTTCGGGTGCCATGACATTGCGGGAGGGAGTGCATCGCCACTGCGTTGCGAGGCTCGTGCGGGAGATCGGACCCCGGACGCGAGGTGCGACAGGCCGGGCCTAAACGGCTCCCAAGGGGGAGGGCACCGGCCGCGAAGCAACGCCGAGGCGAGATGATGTCATTGGCCCCCCGCCCTTTGTCGTGCTAGCCATCTGCAACCAGCCCTGCAGGGCCCCGATACCACCGCAGGCTCGGTCGCCTTCACCCAGCTTATTGCGGTCCCCACGCCACTGGGTTATTTTAGCAGTTGTGGGAACAGCATCTGCCATCGATCGCGGGTGCGACCTTGCCGTCTCGGCAGATTGTGAAGTCTTTAACAGACCAGGTGTCGCAAGCCGTGTCTTGTGCACCCCAGGTCATGAGCAGTTAAGGATGCGCCATGCTGCGATGTTTTGCGTTCATTGCGGCCCTGATGCTCGCGAGCTTCACGGCGTTCCAAGCTTGTGCCGATCGAAGGGTGGCCCTTGTCATCGGCAATTCCGAATACCGCGAAATTCCCGCCCTCAAGAATCCGGACAAGGATGCCGAGGACGTGTCGAGCACCTTTCGGCTGGCTGGATTCGACGTGTTCGTCGCCAAGGATCTCACCAAGATCGAATTCGAAAAACAGTTCCGCAACTACCTCGCGGCGGCGGACGGTGCCGATCTGGCGATCGTGTATTATTCCGGCCACGGCTTTCAGATCGGCGGTGAAAATTTCCTGATCCCCGTCGATGCATCGCTCAAGAACGCGGCCGACATTGAGGTTCAGGCCGTCAAGCTCGATGATGTGCTGCAGCAGTTGAGGACGAAATCGAAGATCGAGGTGATCATCCTCGACGCCTGCCGCAACAATCCGTTTCCGCGCAAAGACTATTGGTTGCGAGACCAGCTCATCGTCGCTGGCAACACCGGCCTTGCGCAGGTTAAAAGTTCGCTGAACACGCTTATAGCCTTCGCCACCGAGCCCGGTGCTGTCGCTTATGACGGAAGTGGCGACCTCAGTCCATTTTCCTCCGCCTTTTCCCGCCGCGCGCTGGCGCCGAACCAGGAGATACGCTCGGTCATGGCGGCCGTCCGCCGGGATGTGGTGGAGGCTACGGCCGGAAAGCAGGTGCCTTGGGAAAACTCGTCGCTGATCGACGAGGTCGTCCTCATGCGTCGCGCCAACCGGCCTGCACTGCCGCCCGTGTTGGAAAAGGTCGTACCGTCCGGCGTCGGGCCTGTCGCGCTCGACCTGCCGGAGCCGGTCGATGTCGATGGCGGTGCGGTCACCGTCAGCATCGACAGGCAGCCGGTGCTAGGGCGTCTGATCTTGGATGGCAAGGCGGTTGCGGCGGGGGAGCCGATTGCCGGCAAGGATCTCCCGCGATTGCGAATGGACGTCCCCAAAGGTGCCGGGGCCCAGGAACAAGTCGACATGCTGGCCTATTCAACGCACGACAATTGGGGAGGTGAATCCCGGGGCATCCTGGTGTTCCGGGTCAAGAATGGTGAGGGTGCCGAGGGCAAGCAACTTATAGCCTCGCTCGAGTCCCAGCAGAAGCAGCAAGCAGTGGAACGCGGTATTCATATTGCGGGCGCCGCCGAAGCAATCGAAAACCATGAGGTCCAGATTCCGGTAGGCGTCGGCCCGGTTCCGTTGCAGCTCGATTTCCCAACTACGGATCCGGCGGTCAGCCTGAAACTTGCAGGCTATCCGGCAACGGGAACGCTGTCGCTGCCGGATCGGACCTTGTCACCGGATTCAAGCCTGATGGCCAATGAAGTCGACCACTTGCGCTACGAACCCCAGATCGGCGCCGTCCAGCCACTGATCGTCGGCTTCGAAGTCAGGGCCGACAACACGTCGTCAAAGCCGGCGACGATGAAGCTGTCGCCAACCGTCGACCCCTGCGACAGGGAGGCCGGTGAGCCTCTTGACCTGCAGGGCGTCGTCCCCGGCCTGCTGCCGAATGAGATCAGCAGCAACGCCGTGGACGTCTGCCGGGCGGCTGTAAAAGCCTATCCGGACGTCGCCCGCTTCCACTACCAACTCGGCCGGGCACTGCTTGCCGCCGGGAAGGTCAATGAGGCCTTGAAGGCGATCCAGGAGGCTGCCGATAAGGGGCATGTGCGCGCAGTGTTCGAGCTTGGCTACCTCAACGCGACGGGAACGGGAATGCCCGTCAATCGCAAGCAGGCCAATACCTTTTATGCTGCAGCGTCCGACAAGGGCGACCCCTATGGCATGACCTCGTGGGGTCGCGCTTTGTTCAACGGCTATGGCGTCGAGCGTGATACCGCCAAAGGGCTGGACCTGCTGCTCAAGGCGGCGGCGATGGGGCACACTTATGCCATGAACGATCTCGCCGCCATCTTCACCGAAGGCCGTAATGGCGTGCCTGCCGATGCAGCTCGCGCCGTGGCTTTCCTCAAGGCTGGCGTCGAGCGGCAGGACATGTATTCGATGAACCTGCTCGGCCGCAATTACCTCGCCGGCACGGGTGTCGAGAAGGACCCCAAGACAGCGCTCTCGCTTTTTCAGAAATCGATGGATCTTGGCCAGCCCTACGCTCCCGGCAGCCTAGCGCGCATGTACAGGGACGGTGTCGGCGTGCAGCAGGATCTTGCAGAAGCGCAAAGGTTGTTCGAGCTGGCGACGGCGCGCGGCGACCAGTCGGCTGCGTATGATCGCGCAGCTCTGGAGATGCAAAGGGGTGAACAGGCGAACCAGGCCTTGGCGGTGCGCTACCTTGCTTTCGCGGCCGCGCTCGATCTTCGCAACGAAATTCCCGATGCCAGGAATGCGCTGTCGAAATTTGGCTCCAGGGCGAAGACGGCGGCTCTGAAGCAAATGCGTGGGGACCTGAAATCGAAGATTTCGGCGAACGGTTCGTTGGACGATCAACTGGTCAGGACGGCCAGGGCGGTCTGGGAGCAAGCCAATCCGCGCCGGGACGTGTTCTGACAACATGGAGGCAACAGATGGGCTGGGCATTAGAACAGGTAATCGTCGCAACGGTCCTATCCCTCACGGTGGCAGGGTGCACGACCATTGCACCCCCGCTCGAACCGACGACGACGAAACATCGTACGAACTCGGTTCGCACGACGACCGCACCAAAGGTGGTCAAGCAGAAAAATGTGACCGCCAAGAAACTGCTTATGCCGGTCAAGACCCAGACCACCCCAGTCATTGCGCCCTTGGGCGGCGGTGGCGCTGGCGGTAGTGGCGGTAGTGGTGGTGGTGGTGGCGGTGGCTGGGGGGGATAGCGCCTCTACAGCGCACGACGCGGTGCACGGCTATCGTAGGCCACAACGCGCTGGAACTGCTCGCCAAGCAGGAACAAGTGCTCTATGGTTGCGGCGTGCCGTTAGCGGGATCGGGTTGCCTGGCGGGGGCGTTCCATGTTCGAAGTCATTGCATTCTGGCAAGCGCGAGCAAAAGCGCGGCGTGCTGGCCTGATCATCGTAGCCATATTGGAATTGCTGGTCCTTGGACCGCGGACAGCGAGTGCCGCGCCGAACTGGACGCTCGATCCGGACGCTTCGGTGCTTACCTATCAGTCGGTCAAGAAGAACACGATCGTCGAGACCAACAAGATCAGGAATATCACCGGCTCGCTGAATTCCGCCGGTGATGCCAAGATCAGCTTCAATCTCAATTCCGTCGACACGGGCGTCGACCTCCGCAACGTGCGCATGCGATTCCTGTTCTTCGAAACATTCAAGTACCCGACGGCCGAACTGAGGGCAAAGGTGGACCCGGCTGCATTTGCCGACTTGCCGGCCAAACGCCGGATCAAGGCAACTTTGCCGTTCCGGCTCAGTCTACACGGAGTCGATAAGGACCTGGAGGCGAGCGTCGTTGTCACCATGATCAGTGACACCCAGGTCTCGGTTGCTTCCGAGGCTCCCGTTGCGGTGCATGTGGAGGACTTTGGCCTGCTGCCGAACGTCGACAAGCTGCAGCAGGCCGCCAATGTGACGAACATAGTGCCCACTGCCTCGGTGTCCTTCGACTTCGTCTTTGTTGCTGAGGGCAGCAAGCCGGCCGCTGGGCAGACAGTCGCGGCCAGCGGCACCGAAGTCGGTCCGGTGGCCACCGACGCCGCGAAAGCCAACTTCAGCGACGAGGAGTGCCTCAACCGGTTTGCAGTGTTATCGCGCACCGGAGCCATCTATTTCCGTCCAGCCAGCGCCAGACTCGATGCCAAGAGCCGTCCGTTGCTCGCCGAGGTTGAGGGTGTCGTCGGCAAATGCCCGACCCTGAATGTGGAAGTCGCGGGCTACACTGACGCGGATGGTTCGCCAGAGGCAAACAAAGCGCTCTCCGAACGGCGCGCCCAGGCGGTTGCCGATGCTTTGGTCGCCGATGGCGTGCAGCGCCGCCAGATCAGTGCCACCGGCTATGGCGAGGAGCGGCCGGTTGCGGCCAACGATACGCCAAAGAACAAGGCACTCAATCGGCGCATCGAATTCTCCGCCACGAAGCTCGCGAACTGAGGTCGGGGTGGGCTCCCGTCCATTCGCGTGTTGCGCTGGCTTGTTTCGCGGCGCTGGCCTTGTGGCGATTGTCTTGCTTTTGACTTTGACCGCCGCGACTGCCGAGCGCCGTGTCGCGCTGGTGCTCGGCAACTCGCAATATCAGCACGCCGCGCCGCTCGCCAATCCGGTGCGCGATGCCCAGGCAATGGCCGAGCGCCTGCAGCACCTTGGTTTCGATGTGGTCTCTGGCTTCGACCTGACCAAGCAGCAGACGCAGGCCACGGTCGCCCAGTTCGCAAAGCAGGTGCGCGGCGCCGATGTCGCGCTTTTCTTCTATGCCGGACATGGCTTGCAGGTTTCAGGCAAGAACTACCTGCTTCCGGTCGATGCCGCGCTCGAGGATGAAACGTCACTCGACTTTGAGGCCGTGTCCGTCGATTTCATTTTGCGTCAGATGTCTCGCGAGACCAGCGTAAGGTTGGTGTTTCTGGACGCATGCCGGGACAATCCCTTGGCCGATGTGCTGACTAAGACCGCGGGCATCAAAGGTGCAAGCAGCGGCCTTGCGGAAATCGCGATCGAAAATGGGGGCGCGGGAACGCTCGTTGCGTTCGCTGCCAGTCCCAACCAGCTCGCCTATGATGGGTCGGGCGACCACTCGCCCTTCACGACGGCATTGCTTCAGCACATTGGGGAATCCAATGTCTCCATCACCGAAGCGATGAACAGGGTGACCAGCGACGTCTTCAAGGCGACGGCCGGCAGGCAACGCCCCTGGGCCAATGTTTCCTTGACCACCGAGGTTGTCCTGCACAAGGTCGATCTCAACGCGCCGCTGATCGTCGGGCAGTCGAGCACCCCGCCAGCTGAAGCCAGCTCCGGGACGCACAAAACCGGCGGGTCGTCGGCCCAGGATGACGATCAGCTTGCGCTCGATGTTCTCCGTGCGAAGATCCCGAAACTGGCCACCGACGGCCCCATCTTTTTCGATCGTCCCGTCAAGTTCGGGGAGCCGGCGATCGACGGCAAGAGCATCGCCCAACTGATCAAGGGCGAACCGCTGTTCAGTCCGGTGGAAGGTCTCGACAAGTCGGTCTGGGAAGGCAAGCACTGCGATAGCTGCCATGAGTGGAATGAGGCCCGGCTCTGCGAGCAGGCGAAGAATTTCGCTGCCAACGACGTCTCGGTCCTGCGGCTGCAGCATCCGCTCGGTACCCGATTCAAGGTCGCGCTGGCCAGATGGGCGCAAGGCGGCTGCCGGTGATGCTGGGCTGCTGCCAGCGCCGGCGAAGGCGAGCAGGGGAGGCGAATGCCGTTAGGCCTCCATCTCCACCATCTGGATGCCCATCTCGACAAAGGCGGAAAGCAAGGTAAACCGGTCCGCCAGCGCGGCGCGGGCCAGTCCAGCGAGGATCGCGGCATTGACGGCATGGGCGGCAGGAAATCCGCTCGATTCCATTTTGAGGGTCGGGTCACGCCATACTGCTGCCAGAGCGATCCAGGCGGCCGGCGTTGCCGGCGGCAGGTCCAAGGACTTGCTCAAGACGGATTGATGGTGGGGGTTGTCAGGTTCGCCGACGCGGGCATGAACAAGCGCCAGCAAATCGAGCTCCCGGTTCCCGAGGAGCTCGGCGACATTCCTCAGGCATTCATGTCCCCACCAGACGGCGGCTCGCTCGGGGAGGAGGTAGGCACAGAACGTGACTGCTTCTTCCGGGACTCGCCCGGCAAGCAGGTTACGGCAAAAATCAAGCGGCGGCTGACCGGTGGCCAGCGATTTCATGTCCCTGGCGATGGCGGGACAAGCAAGAAACAGATCCCGTGCCGTTCTGTATCCGAGTTCGTTAGCCATGGCTGCCCAACCTGAAAGCCAGCAGACAAACACTCAAGCCTGTGGCCGAGCGCCGGTCAAGCGTCAGCCTTTAACGGGTGGCGGACAGGAGCAAATTGCGTTTGTCCACAGACAATCGCTTCCCGATTTGATATGGTAGCGGCCAGCGAAATCCACTCGAACAGGAGTGACGGTCATGCGATTGGGCAGTTCAGCCTTGGCATTGGTGGCCATGCTTCTTACGACGCACGTATCCGCCGATCCGCTTCAGAAGTCGGAAGACATCGTGAAGTTCTTCGCCGGCCAGCCCGGCAATCTGGGTGCTTCGCGCGGGATCTGCGTCGGCACGGAGGAAGAGTGCAAGAGCAAGGCCGAGAAGACTGGCTCAACCTCCCAAAAGGGCGGCCTCGACATGATGATCAATTTCGCCCTTGATTCCGCGCAACTCGACCAGGTTGCGCGCACCGAACTTGATGAGTTCGCCAAGGCGCTGAAGGACAATCGGCTGAGCACGTTCAGCTTTGTCGTCGAAGGTCATACCGATGCAACTGGCTCGGACCGCTATAACCAGGAACTTTCGCAGCGAAGGGCGCGGTCGGTGGCGGCCTTCCTGACGGCCAACGGCGTAGAATCTGCCAGACTGGAAGCAATCGGCCTCGGCAAATCGCATCCGCGCGTCGCCAATCCTTATGATCCAGTCAACCGCCGCGTGGAGATGCGCGTCAGGACCGAGTAGGCTGTCGCCAACAGGCGATCATTTAACAGCGATATGCATTAGCCTGGCTGAAACGCCCCTTGGACCGAATTGAGCAGCGCCGTTATGGCCTGCTTGTATTTTTCGAACCCCGGTGATGTCTGTCGGATTTCGGTCGTGGTCGTCGCCGGCTGGCCCGCGTCTGTCGCCACGCGCAGCACTTTTTGACCCATCTTCCGCTCGGCCCAGTCAATGACATAGCCAGCGGTCTTGCCGATGAGGAAAGGATTGGCCTCGATCACCGCTGACCCCAGAACGGCGCTCAGTTGCGACGAGCCGGACGCAGCCAGCACCTGGTGCGCGCCTTCCATGCCAAGGAAGTGGCAGAGGTAAAGGCGCCCTGCGGTTATCTGGTGGCCGCGCGCGCGCAGATAAGCCTCGCCTTCGCGCGCGAGGTTGCGCACCATCTCACGCGACAGCGTCACGTCGTAGCGAAGCGCAAGCAGGTCAGCGGTCGAGAGCGAACGGGCAAGATCGGGGCGATAAGTGTTCATCATCCGGATCCAGGTCTTGGTGATGAACTGGCCAGCGCCGGTTGCTGATGAGTTGGGGTTCTTGGCGCGGGCGCTGCCGCCGCTTTCGACATGCACGATACGGTCGGTTAGCGTCTCGACGGCGGAATCGCCGGAGCTGCCGGATCCGCCGGAGCGGGCGTCTGCGCCGGCAGCAACCGTGGTGACCGTTCCGAGCGGATCGATTGCCTCGCCGTTTTGATAGAGTTCGAAATGCAGATGCGGTCCGGTCGAGAGCCCGGTCGTGCCAATATAGCCGATGACGTCGCCGGCCTTCACCTTGGTGCCGACGCCGCTGGCGATGGCGAATTTCTGCATATGCGCATAGCGTGTCTCGCGTCCGTTTGCATGGGCGATCTTGACCAGATTGCCATAGCTGCCGCCATCGCCTTGGAAGCTGATCTCGCCGTCGAAGGCCGCCATGATCGGCGTGCCGATCGGAGCCGCCCAGTCGACGCCTTTGTGGATTCGAACCGTGCCTAGGATGGGATGCTTACGCGGGCCGAAGGTCGAGGTCATGACCCCGCTCACCGGCGTGACCATGCCGTTGGCGATGGACAGCGAACGGACCTGATCATCGCCCGTCACGCAGGCATACTGGCCCTCGCTTTGCTGATAGACGAAGCAGTCGAGGTTCTTGTCCCTACCGAGGACACCGACGTAAAGCACCCGTCCGGATATCTCGCCTTGGCCGCGCGGGGTCTGCGAGTAGATCAGCACCAGGCGCTGGTCCTCGGCGGCGAAGGCGTCCAGATCCTGTCCTCGCGACAGATACATGATCGCTTCGCCGATCACGCTGGTCGGCACCTTGTTGCGCGCCGCGGTCGAATAGATTGCGTCGAGCAGGCGGTATTGCCGCTTCGGCCCGCCCTGATCCGAGCTACCGGAATAGTTGAAGAGGTCCTCGCGAACCCAGGGATCGGCGCCTGAAACAAAGGGACCCGCGGCGCTGCGCGTCAGCGTACCGACATAAACATTCTTTGCGTAGACGGAGACCTGCATCAGCGACATGGCGGTGGTCTCGCGGTTGGGCCGGAAACCGCGCAAGGCGACCACAAAGCCGGGCTCCAACCCGTCGCGGTCGAACAGCGCTTTCAGCGCCTCGCCCGCAAGCCTGGCGTCATCCGCGGAGAAATGCGCGTCGAGCGCCACGCTTTCCAGGCTGCGGTCGTTGAGGACTTTCACGAAGGTGTCCTCTGTCGCCTCGAAACGCTGATATTCGCTGATGACGGTCGCGACGGTGGTGTTGTTCTCGATCGCGGTCTTGGCGAAGGCAGGGAGCGCTGCCTCGCCCTGGTCGATGGTCTCGCCCCAGCCGGCCTCGGGGTCGTCTGCATCGGCTTTAAGTGGCGAAGCTGTGGGCACCCCGCCTTCATCCGGCGTCGCCTGCAGGTCGTTCGCCAGATCATCTTCTTGCTCATTGGGTGCCACGGCAGGTGCGGCCGAGGTCGGCTGCTGATTGTCCGGTGCTGCAGCGGAGGGCTTCGGAGGTGCCTGCCGCTGCGCCTGGAAGAAGGCAAAATCCTCCTGCGTCGAGGGGATTGTCGTCATGAACTTCTCGCTGGCGCTCAGCATCACGTCGGACAGGATTTCGATCTGCGGCGAAGCCCCGGAACTGTCGAGTTCGGCCGGGCGCGCAATGGTGTGGCCCTTCGTGGCGGTCTCGTCATCGGGTGCCAGTGTGATCCACATCGGGTCACCGGCAAGGTCGATGATCGCCGGCACATAGACCGCCGCGTCGGCGGGCACGTCTTCCATGCCTTCGACGGGATGCAGGTCCTCATTCTGGTCGCCGAACGACCACTCATCCTTGGTAAGATAGAAGCTGGTGGCGATGGTGATGACGGTGAGCGTAGCAACGCCGGCAAGGACGCGGCGCCAAAGTTTACGTCGGCGTTCGCTCTGGCGCGCCAGCTTCTTTTGTTTGAAGCTCGTGTCGATGCTGTGCGTCACGGGCTGCTTCCGGTCAGGAAATAGGTCCAGCGCACCTGCTCGAGCGTATCGACCTCGACGAATCGCGCCGCGATATGACCGCGCGGCCAGCACTCCTCGATGCCACGGATGGAGAAGCGGCGCCGATCGACGCACATCTCGGTCGATCCATTGAGGATCGCATGGCCGAACACGTCGGTGGCGTAGAGGTAGATGTAGCGGTTGGTTAGTTCCTCGCGGATCACGTTCACGCACTGGTTGGCGCCGATGGTCCACCAGCCGTCGGTCTGGTCGGCATTGTCGACCTTCTGCCCGACTGCGAGGTTGACGACGTCGAGCGTCTGATTGCAGACGGTGAATTCGGCACGCGCCGTGCCGGTCGAGAGGATAGTGAGCAGCACCGCACCGAACAGCGCGCAACCGGCCAGGCGGTCGGCCAGCAAGAATCGAAACCAGCTACGCTTTACGCGTGAGGGATGCTGGCAAATAGACAGCGAGCGACGGTCCATCGGCGTTTCATCTCTATCCGCCGAGCCGAAAATACTTGGCGGCGGCGGAGAATTGCGAGCCGTCGGCCTCGATCTCCTCCAGGATCTTTGGCAGAAGGTCGGAGGCCGGTGTCGGTCTCGAGAACATCGCGGCCTGGATATCGTGCGGTCCGGTGATCACCAGCATGATCTGCGGCAGGGGCTTGCCGGCCGCTTTGTCGGCGGCGCCCAGACCGATCGGGATGCTGAATGTCGCCTTGTCGGTTTGCGCCACCATGCGGTCATCGAGGTTGAAGGCGATGCCGCGGTGGTCGATCAGCATGACGTTGGAAACGAGCCCGCCATGCGTTGCCAGCGTGCCGCTGATCGGCGCGCCATCCGGCACCGATGTCCGGTCGAGAACGAGCCGCGGGCTATCCATCCGGTTGCGGTCGAGAAAGCGCAGGAGCTTGGTCACTTCACACTGGGGCTGCTCGATCAGACGGACACTGATGTCCGGCTCGAGATGGAACCTTGCCCGAAATTCATTGAGCAACTGCTCGAAGGGCTGCACGGCCGTCGCGAAGCCTTCGATAGCGACGGCGCTGGCGTCTTCGGATATCAGCGACGCGTAGAAACAGTCGCCGCCGCTGAAGTCGCGCACCCATGAAGCGCGTTGCGCGGTCTCGTCGCCGGTCGTCGCCGGGGGGACCGCCGGCTTGGGCACATTCATCGCGACTTCGGTGTTTTCGGGCTGTGTGGTCACCGGTGGCGGTTGCTGGGACGACTGCGCCTTCTGCGTCGGCTCTGATGGCACGGTTGCTGGCGGCTGGATGGCGGGCGGGGGAGGCGCCGCCGGTTCAGCCGGCGGCGTGGTCGGCTGCGTCGGCACGGGGCGCTGCGCAATCGGCGGCGGGGAAGCCTGAGGCTGGGCCAATTTGGAGAGCCTGTTGACGAGGTCGGTTGCGCTTGGTTTTGTCGCCGGGAGGTCTGCCTCCTGCGCCGGGTTGCCCTCTGCCTCCGCCTGGCTTGGCGCCGATGTCTCCGGCGGCTGGCTGACTGGTTTTGGCACTTTCGCACTCTCCTCGGCCTTTGGCACCGAAGCTGCCGTTGGCGGATTGGCGGTCGGCGTCTGGGCTGGCTTAATCCCGACCCCTGGCACTTGCGGGGGATTGTTGTTAGCCTGTGATTTTGTTGCCGGCTGCTCGCCTGCAGCGTCCGCCTGGTTCTCAGCCGGTATTGCGGTCTTCGTCTTTACATCGGGCAGGGCAGGTGGCTTCACCGTTTCGACGGTGCCGGCGTTGTCGGTTTTTGACGGCTCTGGCTGAGGTTGCACCGGTGGGTGTGGCTGAGGTTTCGATGCTTCCGGTTGCGGCGCCTGGGCCACCGGCTTTGCGATCAGCGGTTTGAGTTTCTCTTCGGCCGGCGGTGGCGCCAGTATGCCACTGAAGTACAGCCCGCCGCCCAACAGGAACACCAGCGCCGCGAGGCTGCCAGCGATGGCCGGCATCCGAGACGACTTTCGCGGCGGCATGGTCGTGCTGGCCGGCGCGGGCGTTGGCGCGGACCTTGGTTGCGACAGATGCGCCGGCCGCACATGTTCAACGAAGCGCTGTTCGCCAGGAGGCGCCGAAGGCTGGACCCTGGACTTGGGCAGTGCCGTCCAGCCGGCGCGCGGCAATCCCGAGCGTTCACGCGAACCGTAGGCTGCCGGCGGCAATGTGACCTCGGCATCCGCGTCACGCGTTGCCCTGGCGATGTCGGCCATGCTGGCCGGCCGATCGCGCGGGTCCGGCTGCAGCATCGCGCCGACGAGCTCGTGGAAATTGGGATCGATGTCGGACAGGTCCGGCACGGTTCGGCGTTTCTCGACGACGTCGTACTGGGTGCCGCTCATATCGAGCGGCTTTCCGCGCAAAACGGCGGCCAGCACCAGGCCGAGGCTATAAATATCGGACTGCTCGCTCACCTCGCCGCCATAGAGGCCGAGCTGTTCGGGCGAGACGTAATTGTATTTGCCAGCGAACTTGCCGCCAATCAGCGTTTCACCGCCTGCGGCCGCCGACCGAGCGATGCCGAAATCAATGATCTTGGCGCGCTCCACCCGCCCGCCGGGCAGGATGATGTTGTCCGGCGACAGGTCGCGGTGAACCGCGCCCGCCTGGTGCACGGCGGCCAGCCCCGACGCCAGGCGATGGCAAAGGCGCCGCACTTCTTCTCCCGGCATCGGTCCGCGACGCATCACGTCGAAGAGTGATTGGCCGTCCACGAACTCCATCGCCAGATAGGGGCGGCCGATCTTCGGATCGATGGTGAAGACGTGATAGCGCACCACTGCGTCATGCGACAAATGGTTGAGGATCGAGGCTTCCTTGCGGAACAGCGACAAGATCGTCTGGTCGCGGGCGAATTCGGGGAGTACGATCTTGATCGCTACGTGGTCGCCGGTTTGGATGTTGTGGCCGCGATAGACTTCTCCCATGCCGCCGGATGCGATCCTCTCGTCGAGTTCGTAAATGCCGCTGAGCTGTGTGCCGGCGCCAGCATAGGTGACGTTCGCTGATAACCGCGTCTTGTCGTCGTCGCTCATCTGGCCAGGCTCTCCGCGCCGGATCGATCCTGATGGAGCGCACCGTCGCGCCCGCCGCCGATCTTCACCAGTACGATGGTCACATTGTCGGTCCCGCCGCGCGCCAGCACCATCTCCAGCAGGCTTTGGCACGCCGCCTGCGGCGTTGCCGATCTCACCGTGGCTTCGATCTCGGCGTCGCTGACATGTGCCGTCAGGCCGTCGGTGCTCAGAACGAAAACATCCCCCGGTATCAGCTCGCCCTGCTGGAAATCGATCTCGAGCTCGTCGCTGACGCCGACAGCATGAGTAATGACATGACGGCGCGGCCAGGTAAGCGCCTCTTCCGCACTGATCATGCCGCGATCCAGCAGTTCCTGGACCTCGGTGTGATCCTTCGAGACCTGAAAGATCATGCCGTTGCGGACCAGATAGATGCGGCTGTCGCCGGCCCACAGGCCTGCGAACCGCCCGTCCATGGCAAGCAAGGCCGCGAAGGTGGAGCCGATGGTGATGCCGCGGGATCGCGAGATGTTGCGGATCTCGGAATTGGCGCGGCTCAGCCGGTCTTCGAAGCGCGCGCGAAGGTCCGGTGCCGAGCTCGCGATGCCAATCGTTGCCAGATGATCGACGATGCTGGCCGACGCGACCTCGCCGGCCTCGTGCCCGCCCATGCCATCGGCCACCACCCAGAGGCCGGTCTGCGGGTCGATCAGGTAGTTGTCCTCGTTGTGGTCGCGCACGCAGCCTCTATGGCTCACGCCGAAGCTTTCGATGGGAAGGGCGACAGTGCTCAATTTGCCACCAAGCGCTTCGCGAGCGTCCCCTGTGACCAACCACGGGCAGCATGCCCAGGCCACTTTGCCACATGCGCATACATTAGAGTACCGAAATAAGGGCTGCAGCCGTAGGCGCGCTTGAACACGGCCATGTCAGAAAGCCTTCGGACAGCTGAAGCCGGCCAGGGCTGGCAACAGGAAGGGATTGGCCCCCGATCCGGACTGGATCATGTAGGCGACGTCTCGTCCGCCGATCACGAAGCGGGCTTGGGTGTTGGCGCCGTTGGCGGTGATGGTCGCCGTGTCCAGCAGACGCTTCAGGGCCCAAGCTCCTTCGAATTTAAGCGCTGAGTCGCGGCCTGGCATTTCCGGCATAAGGGTAAGGCTGGCGGAAGCCGAGGCAGTGCTGTTTGGCCACGTCACCGTGCTTGGCGCATTGCCCGTCTGGCTGCTCTGGACAGTCTGGCCGTCAATGTTGAGAAGCGCGTTGTCCGCGTCTCCATTCAGCGAAAAAGGCGTGATGGTGAGCGAAACCGACGGCACCGAGCCGCCGGAGGGGAAGAAGGCGCTGCGGATCTCGGCGGCCGACTGAAAGGATTTCAAGGTCGACTTCGCGAGCTCGTGGCCGGAGCGGGCATCCTGTCTCCAGGTCCATTCCTGGCCGGTCATGTCGATCAGCGACGCAAGGTTCTGCGCGAAGAAGCGGTCCATCAGCCCGCCTGGTGCGAAAAGCCTGGCGAAATCCGCTATCGAGATCTCTTCCGTGCCGTCGCTGGCGAAGGGATAGCGACCGTTGACCGCCTCCTCGCAGGCTCGTGTGACCGTCTGGTCGAGATTCTGGTTGAGGTTGGCCACCGAAGCTTCGGCAATGTTACTTGCAAACTCGTCCGTTGCCGCGTTGACCATGCGCGCAAGCGGCTTTGGAAGGCGCGAGACATTGGCGCGCAGCGTGGAGATCTGCAGCTGCAGGTTGGCGTTGACGCGTTCGGTCTGTGAAGGGACATCGGCCGAAAGCTTCAGGCTTTGAAAAATGTCGTGAAAGTTCCGCGCCAGCGCATCGAGCGGCCGCCGTCCATTGGCGCCGCTGACCAGGGACTGGAACGATCGAAACTGTGCCTCGACGCTCGCACCGGCACTGTGTGCGAGAGCCGAGCCCGAACCGGCACGGCTCTGTGACTTGCCGCCGGCGATCTGCAGGCCGATGCGAGCCAGGCCTTTGGCCATGGTGGCGGGATCCTCTTGTGCCGCACCGGTTCCGCTCTCGGCCATGGTGTTCTCTTTCGTCAATGCGGTCTCCTCGGCGATCGCCGTGTAGAGCCGATCGAGAGGCGAGCCCGCTGCGGCGAGGGCGGAAAGCGCGAGATATCGCGGCTTGTCCTCGAGCAACGCCTTGAACTTCAGTTGGTCGAGTACGCCGTTCCATGCGGAGGAGAATTCCTTGCCGTAGCGGTCGATCAATTCAGGGCCGAGCTTGGGCAGGTCCTGGTCGATGCCGCCCTGTTCCTCGCCGCCGCCAAGCACCCACCGATCGTTCATAAGCGTTTGGGCGATGCGCGAAAGCTGCGGCAGGAAAAAACGGTTGAAGCCGGCGCGCGTGTAAAGTCCGGGAACGTTGAGATCCGCCAGATCACTGCCATCGGTTCGTTCAAACACGAGCTGTGCCTCAGGACCGGCTTTCGCTGCGAGGGAGAAGTTGTCCAGCCTTGCGGCGTAAACCGCTGACTTGATCAGCGCCGAAGCGCGGTCGGCAAGGCTCATGCGGCCAAGGGAGCGTTGCGCGGCTTCGATCAACGGTTGGTTGAGCTCGAAGAGAGGATCGTAGGCGTCGTCGAGGGCGAGCATCGCGCGCAGATGCTTTTCGAGCTGCGCGCGGCCTTCGCGGTTGTTCTCGCCCGGATAGCGGTTCACTTCCCAATCCTGCTTCATCCAGGAAACGATCAACTCGTTATCCACCTTCGGAGCCTTGCCGCCCAGCATCAGGTAGATCTTCAGCGGCTCGTAGAGCGCGATTGGATCGGCTATCTTGGCCTGGATGGTCCGCTCGGCCTGCACCAAGAGCCGGGAGCGGAATGTCCGCTCGAGCGCTTGCCGGTAGGCATCCCTGGACGCCGACAGCAGCCTCTCGCGCTGGCCCAGCCCGAACGTCCCCTCGATCGGCTTTCGCTGGTCGCCGTTTTCGAACCCGGCTGGCAGGTTGCGCAACTGGTCGAGCGGGCCGATGACGTTTTCGAGATCGACATCGGTCACCATGGTACTCTTGAGCAGCGAATCCGCGCTGTTGCGATACTGCGCCATGGCCTGCCTGGTGGAGGCGATCAGCGACTTGTTGGCGAAGAAGTTCAGCCCAAGCACGCCGAGCGCCGTCAAGGCCGCCAGTCCAATCGCGGCGAGGCCGCCAAATCTCGCGAACCTGGCGCGCCGTTCGGCCGCCCGGTCGAACGATACCCAGCCCGATTCCGGAAAGATCACCTTGGTCAGGAGATCGTGCAGGAAGAAGCTCTTGCCGGTGCCGGAAAAATGCGCCTGGGAGGCGCTGCCGAAGCTGCGCCCGATGGTGCCCAGAACCTGGTCGAACGGTGTTCCTTCCTGAGTACCCGAGGAGAAATAGAGGCCCCGCAAGCTCACATTCACCCGCGATCGAGAGGCATCGAACAAACTGGTGATGAAATGCGCTGTCCGGTTCCTGAGGGCGCCGAACTGCGCCGGGAACTCGAAGATGGCGATGCGGGCCACCGGATCAGCCTCTTCCTGCAAGCGATCGACGACTTCTGCTGCCAAGCGCTGCGCCAGACCGTCGAATTCGGCCGGCGCCTCGCTGGCCATGTTCCTTGTGCGATCGACGGTCTGGAACGTTGCGCCCCATACCTTGCGCCTGCGCGCTTCGTCGAATTCACCGAAATAATCCATGAAGCCGGATACGAGATCGGCCTTGGTGAAAAGCAGATAGACGGGAAACTGGACCTTCAGCGTCTCGTGCAATTCGCGCAGGCGGCTTCTTATCTCGGTGACATGCGCCTCGACCTGCTGGTCGTCGAGGCTGATAAGATCGGCGAGGCTGATGGCGAGGATCACGCCGTTGATCGGTTGCTTGACGCGGCTTTTCTTGAGTAGTCGCAGGAATGCAAGCCAGCTTGCCTTGTCGCGCTCGCGGTCCGAGTCCTGCGTCGTGTAGCGGCCGGCCGTGTCGATCAGCACCGCTTCGTCGGTAAACCACCAGTCGCATAACCGTGTGCCGCCGACGCCGGCCACCGGCTGGGCATTGCCAAAGCCCGCAAGCGGAAACTTCAGCCCGGAATTGACCAGCGCCGTCGTCTTGCCGGCGCCTGGCGGCCCGATGATGATGTACCAGGGAATATCATAAAGGAAGTTGCGCGTGCGGCTCGTCCGCCTCAGCGCTGCGATGGCTTCACTCATGCGTGCTTCGAGCACCTGTGAGTCGTCGCTCCGCTCGTCGCTGCGCACGATGGCCGTTTCGAGTGCCTTTTGCGCCTTGCGCCTTTGCCAGAAGCGAATGCCGTAGAACAGTGCAAGCGCCGCCATGGTCGCACCGATGACCACCGCCCTGAGCCACACGGACCCAAGCGGGCGGGTATCGGCGAAGCGGATCAGGGGTCCCGCATACCAGATGGCGGCCGAGAAGCCGGCCAGGGCAAGCACGCTGAAGATCGGCAGCACCCAGCCGACCAGCCGCTCCTGGCCGCGCCCGCTCACAACGCGTCCTCCTTTTGGATTATCACGTCGACGCGGCGGTTCTTGGCGCGCCCTTCAGCCGTCGCATTGTCGGCGATGGGTTCGTCTTCGCCCTTGCCATCGACGCTCAGGCGCGATGGGTCCTTCAACTGCTTGGCCATTAGGGCCTGCAGCGCTTTTGCGCGCGCCACGGAAAGATCGAAATTCGACTTGAACGGGCTCGACTTCTTCGGCTTCACATTGTCGGTATGGCCGACGATCTTGATCGGTCCGGGTTCGGCATCGAGCGCCGTGGCAATGTCCGCCGCGATGGGCTGGAATTGTGCCGTCAACTCGGCCTGGCCTGATACGAACAAAAGCTGGTTGCTGATCTCGACAACGATGAAGTCGCCCTTCGTGCCGACGCTCAGTCCGCCGCCGGCGACCTCCTTGGCGAGTGCCTTTCGGATGCGGTCGATCTGCGTGGTGTTCGCAGGAGCCGGTGGTGGCGGGTTGGTTTGCACCGGTTCGCTGGGTGCCGCCACGCTGGCGCGTTCAATGGTAACCGGGGTGGAAGGATTGAGCGCCAGCAACTCGCCGGCCGTTACATCGCCCTCATCGGTGATCAATATCCTTAGCCAGAAAAAGGCCGCCGTCACCAGGGTCGCCGCGGCGGCTGCGATAGCCCACAGCGGCAGCCGCACTCCTGGCCTGGCCAGCGCAGCCGCCATGCCTTGCCACCGCGGCGAAATGTCTTCGGCGGCACGCGGCCGGAAATAGCGCAGTGTGTCGTACACGTCGCGCCGGACGCGCTCGAGCGCGTTGCGTTCACGCTGCAACCCCCGATACTGGCCCTGGAACCCGAGCGACAGGCAGGCATGCAGCAATTCGAGCAGGTCGCAATGCGCTTCAGGCTTCGCGAGGATATTGTTCAGCGCTTCGTAAAAGCCCGCACCTGTCGGCTGCGTGTGGAAGAACCTCACCACCATACTGTGCTGAGCCCAGCTTTGCTTTTCCGGCCAGGGCAGGTTGCCGATGAGATCGTCGGCAGTTTCGCAAAGTGCAAACTTTGCGATCCGCGCGTCTTCTTCCCCAATTCCGGCTTTGGCGGTGGTACGCTCGAAGCTCTCGATAACGTCTGCGGTATGCTCCGCCAAAGCGGCCGCTTGCCGTTCGACCGGTATCAGCCGCAACTGGCCGAAAAGCATGAGCAAGGGGGCTGCGGCGGCAAGGATAGGATTGGCCGCGGCATACTTCACGCCGACGGTGGCGTTGAGCAAGACATCCTGCTGCAACGCCGGTGCCCTTGCAGGCACCGCTTCGTCGTCCTGAATGACCACGGTTCGGGACGACCAGCCGGGGGGCGTCTGCCGGCCGACGCCGGGGGCGAACACCGTCGATTCCCTGGCGGGTGATGAAAGAGGGGGCACACTTGGCGCACCGGAACGACCGGGGGCCAAAAGCGGCTTTTGCCTTGGCCGTGGCGCGCGGATGACGGTTTTGTCCGGAGGCTCGGAGGAATCGTCCTTCGAGCTCATCGGCGCACCACCGTCGAGGTGCAACGAACATCTTTCAGGGGAGGGGACAGCGGCGCAGGGTCAGGATCAGCAGCGAGCCGCGTGGAAAGACTGAACTTGCCGAAAAATGACATTCCTGCACACGCCCCAAGCCGCGCCGCTCTGCCAGCCTTGGCAAGCGCCCATGTGTATTCTAGTCGCACAGGCAGCCGATTGAAATCGGAAAGCGGGATGATCAAGCAAGCGGCCTTTTCTATGGGGCTCGTAATAAAGCCCGTAAGAGCGGTGCTAACGAGATTTGGCGAGTACGGCTATTTCTGCTTACAGGCCTTGGCATAGGCTTCAGCGAAATAGGCGAGGAAGACATCCAGCATGCCGTTTTCATGCTTGTCCTCCATCGTGCGCCACGTAGCGACGAGCGCATCCCAGGCTTGGCTTTTCCTGGATGAAAAGGAGGCAGGCGGGATCTTTTTGGCAATCGCCTCCGGCGACAGGTCGTCGAGCAGCCTCGCGAGCGCGGCCTGCATGGCGGCGTACGTAGCGATTTCGTGGGTCTTCAGGTCGCCGAACGCGTCCTCGATGCTACGTTTGGCATCGAGATAGCCTGCCCGGCGCTTGGCAAACATGATCTCCAGCATGTCGTCGGTCCCCGGCACGAATTTCAGCGGGTTGTTGTCCTCGGCGCCGATCATCGTGCGGTGCGCGCTTTTGGCGAGCACCTTGGCCGCCGCGCGCGCCTTGAGCAGGAGGGAAAGTTGCTCGACTGTGGTTCGCAACACCGCGCCGATCTCGGCAGCGACCTCATGCGGGTCGCGCGCCGCCAACAGCTCCGGCGATAGACCGGCGGCCCTGGCGATGTCGCGAAGTATCCCGTCCGCATCCGCCGGCTGCTTGGCTGGGACAGGGGGGCTGGGCAGCGGCGCCGAAGGCGTCGACATCGGCGCTGCCTCGCCCGAGCGCGGCTTTGCCGGATTGAGAAATGGTGTACTGCCGAGTTCAAGCGGTGTTCCTGTAAAGGAAGGCAACTCGCGTTGCGTCGAACCGGTCCCGGCTTGCGCATGACCGGTGGCGTCCCGCTCTTCGTCGATCGACACGGTGATGACATAGTGGCCGATCAGCAGCCGGTCGCCTCGGGTTAGCCGATGCGGCGCATGGATGCGCTGGCTGGAGCCGTTGACGAAAGTGCCGTTGCGCGAGCGGTCATGGAGCCAGAACGAGCCCGTCTGATAGCGGACTTCGCAATGCCGGCCAGAGATGATTTTGTCGGGGTCGGCCAGTGTCCAGTCGCAATTTTCACGGCCGATTTCAAAGCTGCGGTCGCGCGCGGCATAGCTCGTCGCGACCCCCGGCGGCAGCCTGTCAACATTGCTGATCTGGAGCGAAATGAACATTCGAAGCCACTGTCACCGCTGAAATCCAAGCTATTCTAGCAGCTTGCCAGCGCGGTGGGAGAGGTGCGTTTAACATGAATGCACTCGACGGTTAGCCATTGCTTTTGTTTGGCCGCCAGAAAACATATGCTAGGCTTGCAGTGGTCCGATGCGGTGAATTCGAAACTTCCCGAACGTGATGCAGTTTGCAGGGCGGGGGCTTCAATCCATCACATTGGCGGCCGCGTCCAGGAGGGGCACGACCCATGCCGAACGAACGTGCCACGGTTGTGCAGACGCCGGTTGGCGCCGATGTGCTGACCTTTACCCATCTTGTCGGTCGTGACGAGATAAGCCGATCTTTCGCCTATACTGTCGGGTTCGTCAGCAAGAGCCGTGACGTCGATCCGCTGAAGATGCTGGGCGGCATCGTTTCAGTCGAAGGTGAATCCAATCCAAAGCGCTGGTTCAGCGGCCTGGTCTCGGATTTCAAGCTAACCCGCATCGAGGACCGGCTGGCGTTCTACGAGGCAACTGTCAGGCCATGGCTCTGGTTCCTCGGCAACACCACCGACTGCCGCATTTTCCAGAACATGACGGCGGTCGAAATCATCGAAAAAATATTCTCTAAATACGGCATCGCCAAATTCGAAAAGCGGCTGCAGGGGTCTTATCCCTCGCGCGAATATTGCGTGCAGTACGATGAGAGCGATCTCGATTTCGTGCAGCGGCTGCTCGAGCACGAAGGCATCTTCTATTTCTTCGAGCATGACGAGGGCAAGCACACGCTGGTGCTGTGCGATGCGATGAGCAAACTGAAGCCGGCCCCAGGCTATGAAAAGGTGCTCTATAATTTCGAAGGCCACGGCTCGCGGCGCGATATCGAATACATTACCGAATGGATTCCGGCCAGCACGGTGCGACCAGGCGCCTACGTTCATACAGACTACGATTTCGAGAAGCCCGGCGCTGACCTGATGGCGAAATCCGCCCAGCCCTTCGGCCACAAGGAGGCTTCGGGCGAAAACTACCGTCAGCCTGGCGCGCATCTGGATGTCGGGCGGGGTGATAAGATTGCGGGTATCCGGCGCGAGGAACTCCAGGCGGTGCACCAGCACAGCACGGCGGTAGGTACCGTGCGCGGCCTTTTTTCAGGCTGCAAGTTCACCCTCGAAAGTTTTCCGCGCGACGACCAGAACCAGGACTATCTGGTGGTCAGCGCCGAGTACCGGCTGTTCGATCCGGGCTACCGGACCCAGAACGACGCTCACAACGAGAATTTCAAGGTGGTGCTGGGCGTAGCGCCCACGAAATTGCCCTACCGGCCGCCGCGGATCACGCCGCGACCGATCATGCGCGGACCGCAGACCGCGACCGTCGTCGGCCCTTCGGGCGAGGAAATCTTCACCGACAAATATGCGCGGGTGAAGGTGCAGTTCCATTGGGACCGGCTCGGCAAGAAGGATCAGAATTCTTCATGCTTCGTGCGCGTATCGCAGAGCTGGGCCGGCAGCGGCTGGGGCTTCATCCAGATCCCGCGCATCGGGCAGGAGGTCATCGTCGACTTCATCGAAGGCGACCCGGATCTGCCGATCATCACCGGCCGTGTCTACAATGCCGCCGAAATGCCGCCCTACGGGCTGCCCGGCAACGCGACGCAATCGGGCTGGAAGTCGAATTCGTCAAAAGGTGGCGGCGGCTACAACGAGCTGATGTTCGAGGACAAGGCCGGCTCCGAGCTGGTCAACTTCCAGGCGCAGAAAGACCACCATCTGTTGATCAAGCACGACCGCAACAAGACGGTGCAGCATGACCAGTCCGACCGCATCGACCACGACGCCAAGCACTCCGTCGGCCACAATCTCGATGAAGACGTCGGCAACAACAAGACGGTCAAGGTTGGTGTCAATCAGACCACCAACATCGGCAGCAACGACACGGAGACTGTGGGCGCCAACCGCTCGCTGACGGTCGGCGCCAACGAGACCATCCATGTCGGTGCCAATTCGTCGGAAACAATCGACTCCAACCATTCGCAGACGGTCGGGCTGGTACAGACGGTGACGGTGGGCGCGGCGCGCATCGACACAGTCGGCGCCACCGAGACACGCAGCGTCGGCGCGGCGCAGACGAACACCATCGGCGCATCGAGAAGCGTCACCGTGGGTGCGGGGCAGACCCACAGCATTGGCGCCTCGGACAGCTGGACGGTGGGAGCCAGCCAAATCGTACAAGTCAGCGCCGACCAGAACTTTGACGTTGGTGGAGCGCAGGCCCTGCAGATCGGGAAATCCCGAGCGACCAAAATTGCCGACGACGACGCCGCCGATATTGGCGGCGGCCACAATCTGAAGGTGGGTAAATCCAGTGCGGTCGACGTCGCCGACGACGGCAGCTTCAAGATTGGCAAGAACTTTGCGATAGACGCCGGCGATTCGATTTCGCTGACATGCGGCAACGCCTCGATCACGATGAAAAAGGACGGAACGATCTTGATCAAAGGAAAAGACATCACGGTCAGCGGATCCGGTAAGATCAATATCAAGGCGTCGAGCGACGTCACCATCAAGGGATCGCAGATCCACGAAAACTGACGGTGGTTTGGCTCGGGGAAGAGGCGGGGCTGTGCTCTTCGCCGCTTTGCCTGTCCCGCTCCGGCGTTGCGCGCATAAGTGATTGGCTCGTTGCCTAAATGACGGTCCTGGAAAACATTGTCGGGGAACATGCCGAGCGCTCGGCCGCCTTATGGGCGCAGAGGGACAGTCTGGCACTTGACGACCCTCCCGATCTGGAGACTGTAAGGGCCATAGATGACAGGCTGGAAATAAATCTCGATGGCCTGAGGGCTGCTGGCCTCGCAGCTTGGCCCTGCGTCCTCGCTCTGGACGAGGAAGCGCCTGGCAAGGGCGAGCTTTTTGTCATGGCTTGGACGGCTCTCGAATTCGAAACCGCCGATCATGTCGCAAAAGTCGTCGAGATCGGTCGCACCGCAATCGATGGTCCGGGTGGCTTGCTTGGTGCCTTGGCATGGCACGAGCCGCGCAAGATTGCGGCGTGGGCACGTACTTGGATTGATGAGGGCGACTCGTTCAAACGGCTCCTTGGAATGTCGGCCTGCCTGGCACACGGCGTCGATCCAAAGCAGGTGCTTTTGCAGCGACTTCGCGACCCCGACACATCGGTACGTATCGTCAGCCTTCGGCTGGCCGCAAAGCTCCGTCGTGCCGATTTGACGGCCGAAATCGCGAATGCGCTTACGGATGAAGACCAGCAGGTGCGTTTCTGGGCTGCCTGGACCTTGAACGAACTCGGCCAAAGCGGTCCGGGCCTTGCGGAACTTAGAAGGACCGTTGAGAGAGATGACCTCAATGCCGTGGTCGCTCTCCGGGCCGTCGTGAAGGCGACCCCCGTCAAGGAGGTGCGAAGCTGGATCGGAACCTTACTGCGCCTGCCGCAAAGCGCCGCTTTCGGCGTAAGAGCAGCCGGCATGCTCGGGGATCGCGCCATCCTGCCGTGGCTGATCGAGCAGATGGGTGATCCCGCCGTTGCCGTGGCGGCAGGCGCATCGCTTTTGGAATTGTTTCCAGAGGCGCGGCTGGCGGGCGATCTCTTCACCAACGATCCAGACGCGGCGGGCACTCACTTCACGGAATATTTCGGTGACAGGATCGCTCGCGTGCCGCTTAAGGACGGGGTACTGAAATGGGCGCGACGACAGGGCTACGTCCAATGACTTGATGTGGTTGTAAACGGCGGTAGCCTCAATCCGCTGATGCAAGCCATTTGAACAAGCGAGCCGAACTGTTGGCAAGCGGAGTCTCCGGCGCGCCCAATGCCAGGTCCAAAGCGGCGCCCCGCCTTTGACGCAGCGTCCCCTGTGCAAAGGTCTGCGCCAGAGTCTCTGCTGCTAGAGGCTTGCCCCGCAAGTACCGCGTGCCCTGAGCAAAATTCGTTTGGTTTTGCCGCCACCATTCTCGAATCTTACCGACATCTGGCCAGACGAGGTTCTCGTCGTGAGCGGAATAGCCGGTCGGCAGGTCTGCGGGGTCCAGGTCTCCACGCGCCTCAACATGCATTGCTCGTTCCTCAAGCGAGATGCCGGTGATAGTTGCGAAGCTCTCGCCGGCCAGCCGGGACAGTTCGTGGTCGCGCATTCGTGTAATCAGCCAAGGTACGAAGACGGGGTCCCCGACAACGCCGGCCCCGGCCGCGATCAGCCTCTCCTTCGAACGATCACCTCGCAGTCCCAGAAGCCATTCCACGGCGTTTTGATGATCGGCTGCGCGCAGCATGAGTTGCGTGCCCTTCCAGCCGATCCCGTCCGCGCTAGCGTGCATCCGCAGCACCTCCAACGCCTCATATCTGTCCCCTAGAAGCACGCAGGACCAAGCTGCCCAAAAGCGGCATGTCTCGTTGGCGTCATGGAGAGCTGCCCTTATGTCGGAGAGTAGGTCGACGCGCCCAATCTCTCCCGCAAGGCGCAAGGCTCTGGCGCGCACTGCGGGGACTTCGTTGAGCAAGTTTGAAAGACGGGTCGGCGGATCGATCCGACGAACCGAACATGCGGCCATGCCAAGCAGGCGCCTGGAAGGGAGCGGGTCCTCCAACAGCGCCGGGATCCATTTCTGGACAACATGCGGCTCGACCCAACCCAGCGCTGATACGACGGGGCGCGACAGCTGTGGTGATGCCTCGGCAAGATTCAGGATGTAACCGATCCGGTTTTCTGACATGCTCTCCAAGGCGAGAACGGCGGCCACGAAAGTCTCGCCTGGCTCCTGATACCGGTCGAAAGCCGTCTCAGCGGCTTGCCACCCCCATTCACCGGCAACACGCAGACCATCCACATGCGCCTCGAGGCGGTCGTCCAGCCGTCTCAGATTCTTGAGATGCTGATCGGGAGCATCGATCGCCCAGTCACGCTGCAACCAGAGGAATGCCGCGTCTTCGGCATGTTGCTCGACGATATGCTCGATAACGCGGCGCGACATCCGAGGCTCTAGTTAAGCTGGATCGAGCCCCCTTTGATCTTGTTGGGACCGGACGAACGGCTGAGGATATAAGTGCCCCGCAAGATGATCTTGCCGGTGCGGGTCAGTGTGATGCTGGCCTTGCCGCAGCGAAGCACGATCTCGCGCTCAGCGCAAAGTTCCAGTCGCTCGCCGTCGAGGGTTGCGGCCACGTCTTCGGCGGCAACCGGCTTCGGATGCTGCAGGCGCCCCAGGATGATCGCCTGGTCCGGATCGCCACCCGCGAACATCACCACCACGTCGGCCCCAACATCCGCAACCTCCAGCATGACCGCTGCCCGCGCGATTGCCAGCCTCCTTTCGATTCCGTCGGGAACCGAGACAATTGCTTCGCCGGACTGGTCGCGCCCAATGAAGGTTCCGATGACGAGGCCATTGCTGAGATTGCTGCCGGCGCTCGAAAAATTAGGGCGGTCATTCATAGTGCTTACCCCTTTCCGGACTTGTCCAAGCATAGTCGCGCAGGGAAAACCCGGCAACTTCGCAACGTTCACGCGGCCAGCGTAGTATCGGCAGCCACCATTTGTACACACAGAACGTAGTTTTCCATTGTACTGTATTTCACTTTCAGCGAATATTCCACGAAGTGCCAGGTTGCATAACCTTCGAACTCTTCGTCCAGCAGTTGATCCGGAGGACGGCCGATCTTTTGCGTTACCTGTTCTGGCGAGTCGTCGAACGAAAGCCCTTTCGGCAACTCCCCGGGCCAGCGTGCACCCTCTGCCTCGTGCTCCCGGTAGAACAAGACGTTTGCGAGCGACTGATCGCGACCTCCACCGAGATAGCGAAATCGCAATTCTATGCCGAAGTGCCGTGTGAGGCTGGCGACCGACCCGGTTTCGTCTTCCTCCAGATTCTGCTCCAGCCGTAACGGCGCAAAAGTCAACCGAACCTCGGAATGTGTCAACGGCTTGGCCATCACGCGGGCGATCTGGGCGATGCTTGGAACCAGGGCCGCATCGTCGGCGTCGGCTGGCATCGCAGGCGGGCGCAGAAGGCAAAGAACAAATCCGATCCGCGCGCCATCGTCGACGTAGCTGACGGTCACCCGACACTCTGGCAGTTCCCACGTGTCGCGCAGATAGGAGCGCCGGGTCGGTTCGTAAGTTGCGAACTTCGCCCTTACACCGTTCCTGTCGTCGTCAGGCCCGATGCTGAACGGCAGCCGTCCACGATACGGCTTTACGTCGGCATGATTGCGGTAGAAATACAGCTGCGAGAGCACCATGGGTTCAGTCTCGGGATCGAAATCATCCTCGCCCATCAAGTGTGCGCGCGCCTCGAACCCGAGTTCCATGCCAAGCTGCAAATTGCTCAGCCAGTCTTCGGCCGAAAGTATCCGATCATCGCCGTCTTCGTCGATGTCCACCGAGGGCTGACGAATAATCTTCAGGCTGTCGAGAAGCGCCTGCACGTCGGGATCGGTCGATAGCCGACCAAGAAGGTAAACTGATTTGCTTAAATCCATGAAATTATGATCGCAATCGCGGTTTAAGCGGGTTCTGGCAGACTCAGCATCAAGGCCTCGATCGAGAACCTGTCGCCCGTGTATTGCGCGGTGAGCGTGAGATTGTCTGTTATGATCCAACGATCCCAGCCGATGTCGCTGTCCGATTCACTCGGTTTTCCAAACTGGGCGCGCAAATCGGCCTGAGAAGAATCTGTTTTGATGCCGTAGGGCAGCGGTCCGCCGTACGGGGCCACCTTGTTCTTCTCCAGGCGGAGAACGACTCCGGTAAGGACGCAATTACCGGATCCGACTGGCGGCAGGTCCTCGAAAAGCTCAGCGTCCTGGAAATTCACGGTCATGCCCGCAATGTCGACGAGAAGATCCAGTTCGTCGCGAGGCATGACAAGCCTCTTGGTGACCCCGGCCGACCGCAGCAAGGCTTTCACGGCCGGATCTTCGGCGGTATGACCGAAAAGGCCAACCCAATCCTGGTAGTTCGTCTGAGCCATCGGAGTTCACCCTGTTGTGTGACTACTTGCATTCGTCCACGGCATCTCTGATCATCTGATCGAAGTCAAACTTCTTGAGTTCCTTTACCGCCTCCGCATAAGCTGGACCGCAGTCGGTGGTGTCCAGATGTTTCTGCAACGCCTTTGTATCCCGGTTGACGGCCGCGGTCATGCTTTCCTTGGATTTTGCGTCTTGTCGAATTTGCGTCTTGGTGTTCTTGCTGCCGCAGGTTTTGCTGAAGCCGCGGTGAGATTTGCGGGGGATCACGATCGCCATGCCACGCGATTCGATCTTTCCTTTTGCGCATTCGTATACGGCTGCAGACATTGTGTTGAACATGACTTTGGCGCGCTTGAAGAGCGTGGCCTTGGCCGGAATATGGTCGCGTTCCCATACCCGCGACCCGTCGGCTCGGCTCGCCTTGCCGTCGTTCTTGAGGCCGCCATAGCTTCCAACCTCGCCGCATTTGTGCATCGGCTTGTTGTCCGGAGCCTGCTTGTTTCCGGTCGAGGTGGCGGAGTTAGCTCCCATTGTTGGTCATCTGATCGCCGAGCAGTTGGATGTTCTTGCCTTCTGCCTTCACGTCCATCGAGCCCGGCGCAACGAACTCGGTCTTTCCTTGCGTAGCCGACGATACCACGCCTCCACCAGTGCCCTGGCTCGCCACGTCGGGCGACGGCGCGCTCATGTAGTAGCTGCCTTTGATGGCTATTTTCTTCCCTTCGATCTTGACCGTCGACGTCGCGTCTGACAACCGGTCGGCGGAGCGTCCAAAGTTCGGTAGTGGAACGGGCACGAACGGCGCTGGCGGCCCCGGCATCTTGCAGACATTGGGCACGTCCGCAGGCGCCATATCGATACTTCCCTCAGTCACCGGCGTCTTGGGTGGATTGACCCCAACTGAAACCATCACGCGTCCTTTCTTGGCGGGGTGCTAGGAAAGTCCAGCAGCATCACCGCCCGCTGTCCGCCTTCGGATCCGGCCCAGAGCGCGGCCCGCGAACCGTGACTGTAACGCTTGCTGGCGGCGGCGTGGGCGAGGGCCGCGAATAGCGGCCCCGACGCGGCGCCGACATCGCCCCAGCAGTCGGCCGGATGCAAAAAGTGGGTTGCCTGATCTGAAAGATGCTGAACTCGCAGGATTGAGTAGACCAACTCCTCGCTGCGGTAACGCTGGCCATTGAGATCGCAATAGGTATCGGTGATCTTGCGTCGATCGCTGTCGATGGCGGGGCCAAGTCCAAGGAAGGCGGAACTCAGCCCCTCGCCGACGCAAATCTCCTCCCCGCCGTGCCGCTTGATGGTAATCCGCTCGGGCGCGGCGCTGACCGCGGTTAGCCGTCCCAAGAGTGCCAGGCCCAATTCTGATATCAGATTTCTGCGTGCCAGCAGGCAGGCGCCCGCCGCTTCTCCCGGGAAGAAGCCGTCTCGATTTGCCTCGGATTTAAGTTGCCCCGTCTCATCCATCCATTCCAGGGTTTCGTACTCGTGATAGGAATCGACGCCTGCTACCACCGCCAGGTCCGTCTTGCCCTCATCAATCGCCTTGGCGGCGACACCAAACGCAAGCATTCCGGCAGCGTGTCCGTGGGCAAGGTATTGCACGCGCATGTCCGCCGAGCCGAACCGTCCCATCACGGCACGGCCGAGCATTTCGGCGACCCCGTCCGGCAGCCCCGGCCGCGGCTCCGGCGCACAGATGATCAGGAGCGTTCTCAGGTCGTTGGCTGATTGCGTCGCTGCCTGCGGCAGTTGCAGCAACGTCGAAAGCAGCAGTTCCTTCATACGCTCTCCCAGCGGCATATCAGGGCCCATGATCGCATCCCGCGCCAGACGCATGGGTTCGCCAATGCGGTCGACGAAGAATGGATGCTCGGAAATTCCTGATATCCCCGCCCGCACCGCCGCCGCCGCGCTTTCGGGGCGCAGCCCAACCGGGGTCCGCGCTGCAAGGCCTGCCAGCCAGATTGGCGTCCGAGGGAAATAGGCTGCGAATACCATCACATCAGCTTTTTCAGACGGACAGAGGTTTGATCGAGATAGTCGATGTCCTTGTTGCAAACGAGCGAGCTTTGCCAGGCAATAACCACGCGCGAAGCATCCGGCTCCAGGATCACTGTTGCCAGCGTGCCCCGGGTATGAATCGTTTCGCGTTTGATGCGCGTGGTGAAGCCAAAGACCATTCGCGGCAGATGGAAGCGTATCGGGCCGTTCGGCGAGAGATTGATCATTTGTACGGGCTCGCCGCCGCGCAGGTAGCCGGCCACCTGTTGATCACGCGGCGCGCAGCAGTAGTAGTGGGGATCGAGATCTTCCGCCCAGAGCGGGAAGCGAGTTTTCTGCCAGGCCTCATCATAGGTTCCGGCGAGTTCGCGGCGTGGTGACCAGTGACAGGCCACGGCGTTGAAGCCAGCCGGTGCGGGGCGACTGGCGACGGAAGAGACCAGGTTTGCAGGATCTTCTATGTTGGGGAGCGGCCGCCCGAGACAGCCATTTGGATTAGAGATGAAGCCCTGCCCGACCGGATTCCTCGCTTCCAGTCGATGATCCTTCGGATTGGAGGCAGTACGATCCCAGCCACCGAAAGCGTATTCATACCGGATCGGCATCTTGGCGAACGGGTCGGGGCTCGAAATAACACGCTGTCCGGCAAGGTTCACCGTCCACCAGCGATTGCCGAACACCTGCAGGCGCTTTTGCACCGGACCAACCTGAAATCCAACGTCGAGTTCAGTGGTCGGTCTACCATTCGGCGGCCAGGCGGTGCCGTTGACGAGCACGTCAGTGCACGGCTTCACGCCAAAAAAATCGGCCTCATAGATCAGGCTTTTCTCGTAGTCGCCGCCGAGAGGTTGCCCCTGTATAAACGGCGACACCTGATCGCCCGAGGGCCGCGTGGTTCCGTCTGGCAGTATGTCGAAAGTGGCCTTCACACAGACCAGCCAAATCTTGTTTGCGGCCTTGTCCTGAACCCAGCTCCCCATAGCCGGGAATCCTGTGGTGTTGGATACCGCCCACATCAGCTGGTCTCGCAGCTTGCGGCCAGCATCTGCTGGAGCGCCGGCTGCGGCGCTTGTCCATCAATGTCGAAGATGTCCGTGTGTGTCGTCCACATGACAAGGTCGTCGATGACATCGCCATTCTGTTCGACCAGTGGCACGGGCAGGGCTGCAAGCGCGGCATCCAATTCGTCCGCTGTCAGCTCGCCCCGTTGCGCCGCCAAAGCGGCTTCCTCGATACTGTCGAACCAGGTGTCGGCGTAAGCCAGCTGAAGCGGAGGCCCGGCAAGCTGCGCCACGACGCTCAGTGGGAATTGCCTGCCGACCCTGTCGGCGCTCTGCAGGACGAGGCCCGCCGAGGCGCCGAAGGTAGCGGGGCCAGCGAGAAAGCGAAGCGCCTTATCGTGCGGCCACGCTTCCGAGCCGAACATCGGCACGATATGCTGCGACAGCCAGCGGTCCCATACGCGCACGAACCCCGCCGGCAGCCGCCGCGTCACGAAATCCCCGGTAGCGGGCATCTTGCCGTAGAAGCCGGGCAGGATCAGATCTGCGGCGGACATGTGAATTTCTTGAACATTTCGAGTGTGTACGGGTTCTCGACGCTGGCCGCCTTGAGCTCGAAATCGGCCCACACGCCTTTCGTGCCGAGCCGCAGGCTGTAGACGTCGGTGAGCTTGGTCGCGGCGAAACGGCCGCCGCGCAGCATTCTGAGCCACGCCCAGCTGCCGGTCTCGTTGAGCATCACTTCGGGCGAGCCGTCGACCGGCTGGAAGGCGAGCGAGATGACGCCGGTGCCATCCTTGCCGGGCCACGTCATCGGCTGCGGCCTGGTGGCGTTGTTATAGTAAACGAGATTCTGGCCATCGAGGTTGAGCGTGACCCGCGCCACGTTGGGTGAGAGGTCCTTGGGTTCCAGCGTGAAGTTCATCACCGGGCCGGTGCCGCCGGGAAACAGGTCGTCGCGGATATGCCTGGCCTGTTCGAACGCTGCGAGCGCCGCTGGGTCGAGGCCGAAATCGGCCCGCCATTTCCATGGCTCGCTGGCGGTGTCGACATAATTGATCAGATGGTCGTTGATGAACGCATCGATCATGCCCGAGGGTCCGAACAGACGCTGGAAGTCGCGCACATTGACGTCGACCGCACTTTCGGCGCTGAATGGATAGCGGTTGTTGAGCGCCGCCTGGCAGAAGGGGAGTATGTCGGCCCGCCAGATGGCGTTGAGTTCGTTGGTCACGGCCTTCTGCGACAGGCCGCTCGTGTCGCCGGCAATACCGCCCAGCCAGTCGTTGATCGGCGAGGGCAGGATCTGCGCCTGCCTGGCGACCGCACCTGTCAGTTCGGCAAGGCCGCCTTGCTTCTTGATCGCATCCTGCGGGTTCGGATTGGCGGTGACCGTCTGTAGCACATTCGACAGCGCCGTCAGGGCCACTATCGCCGCGTCCAGCGCTGGCGGCTGGCCGTCGACCTGGGCGATGGTGCCTTTGAGCGGCTTGAAATGGTCGGCAACCAGGCTGCCGGTCATGTCGACCTGGCTGGCGGAGCCGGCGCGCGGCAGGAGCTTCGCGCCTGTGGTCACGACTTTGCCCAGCTTGCCGAGCTTGCTGAAGAGCTTCGAGCCGGTGCTGGCGGCAGCGCCACTTTTGTCGCCGGCCGGCGCATCGTCGGAGCGGGTGAGGTCGGTCTCCTGTACGACTGCCGTCAACAGGCGCTTCAGCGCGGAGTCGGCGCTTGAAAGATCCTTGAGGTTCTCACTGGCGATGTTGAGATCGGTAAGCGGCGCAAGCCGCATGTCACGCAGGAAAGAGTCCCACTGCGCGATATAGTCGTCATAGTAGAGCTTCAAGATGTCCTGCGAGAGTGCTGAAACCGATGTCTCGGAATTCTCCGCGCAGCCGCCGGCAAACACCGCGCGATCGAGGGCCGCCTGTCCCGCGACATCCTCGACCCGATCGAGGATCGCGTCGTGGAAGCCGGCATAGGTATAGGGCCCGGGAACACCAACGCGCAACGTCTTGTCGGAGCGGCGCGCGAACACTTTGGCGCCGTTCGGCCCGGCGAAATTGGCCGGCACCCATTCCTTGACGGCTGCTACTTCCGGGTCGGCCAGGAGCTGCCTGTAGGCGCGCTCTGGCAGGGAGATCGTGCACACGGTCTTCAGCGCCTCGCCGACCAGTTGCTTGTCCGGGGCGATGTAGCTGTCGTCGATGGCCATGCGGCGGATCGCAGCGAGCTGGTACTGTTCGGCGTCGGCGGTGGGGAAGGGCGGAGCCGGCGCGAATTGCGGCAGACTGTTCACCCACCAGTTTTGCACGAAATCGGTGTCCATCTGCGACAGGCCGGTCATCATCCGGTAGGTCTTCAGCGCGCCGAGCATGAAGTCCGGATCGCGGATCTGCCGCCACATCGTGGCTTCGAGCAGGGCGACCATGTGCGGCTCGAGCACGTTGCGCAGCGCATGGTCGTAGGTATCGGTCTGCGCACGCGCCAACTCCGCCGAAGCAGTCGGCCCGAGCAGGTTATGGACAGCGTCCGGCGGGGCGGTGCGCGCCGTCGCCACGGCGTCCATGGCAGCTAGCGCACCGTCCATGGTCGGCTGCTCGACCGCGGCCGGCATGGCGGCGACCTCGGCGAGCGGCCCCTGCAGGGCTTCGAACTGGCTGGCCTGTTCGACGATCGCACTGCGGTTGTCGAGGTAGGACCAGGTGAACAGGCCGCCGGCCAGCAAAGCCGCGAGCGCACAGGCGACGGCAGCCCCGCGCCAGATCCAGGCGCGGCGACGCTGCGCCAGCGGATCGAACGTACCAAGGCCGGCCTCCTTGAAGATCACTTCGGTGAGAAGGTTCCTGAGGAAAAAGCTGCGCTTCTCGACACGCGACGCCGGCATGGCGCGGCGCGGTGGCAGCCCGAAGGAGGATGATAGCGCCGCGGTCAGCCGGTCAATGGGAGCGCCTTCCTGTGTCGCCGACGTCACATAAAGGCCACGCAACCAGGCGGCTTCCTCGTAGCGGCTTTCGCCGAACATCGCCTCGAGCAGTGTCTTGATCGGCTCGCCAAGGCTCGCCAGCTGCGCCGGAAAGCGGAAGATCTCGGCGCGCTGGCCGAGCTTGTCTTCGTCTTCCAGGCGTGGCACCAGCCGCCGCTCAAGCTCCGCGGCAAGCCTGGCTAGCTCCGCTTGGATCGTGCCGGCGTTGACGCGGGCGTCGAGCGGAAAAGTCGTTCCCCACACCTGCTCGCGCGCCGTCGTCGACAAGCCGCCGAAGAAGGCTTCGAAGCCTTTGATCAGGTCTGCCTTGGTCAGCATCATGTAGACAGGCAGACGGATCTCCAATCGTTCGTTCAGCTCCGCCAGTCGACGGCGGATCTTGCGGCCGTGCGCCTTGATCGCTTCGTCGCCCTCCGACAGCGCATCGATGGACAGTGCGACAATGACGCCGTTGAGCGCGCGGCGGCCGCGGTGCTTTTTCAAAAGGTCAAGGAAACCCAGCCATTCCGCAGCGTCGACATCCGGCTGGCTCTCCTGCTGGACGTAGCGGCCCGCAGTGTCGATCAGCACCGCGTTTTCGGAGAAGAACCAGTCACAATTGCGCGTGCCGCCGACGCCCTGCAAATCATCGGTGAGGTCGATCGGGAAATTGAGGCCCGATTGGCGCAATGCCGTGGTCTTGCCGGTGGCTGGCGGCCCAACGATTACATACCACGGCATCTCGCGTAGGAATTTTCTGCCGCCGAGCTTGCGCCGCTTGAGCTCGGCCATCACCTCGGCAAACTTGGCGCCGACGGCCGCGACGCTCTCCTCGCCGGGGGTGAGTTGTTTTTCGGCCACGGGTGCTGCGATCTCCGCGACGAACATGCGGTTAGCGCGGATGGCACGCCGCTGCGCGACGATCAGCCAGATCAGCCACAGGATGATCAGCCCCGCGATCATGGCGATGCGCACATTCTCGGATTCGAATGGCGCGTAAGGACCGACCTTTACGATCGGGCCGAACACCCAGATCAAGAGCGAAAGCAGCGCGATGCCAATCAGCGTCCACAGGAATCGCGAGGTGATGACGGCCCAGAGGAAGCGCAGGATGAACATCTCAGAGTCTCTTCTCGACCAGGACCTCGACGCGCCGGTTGAGCGCACGGCCCTCGCGCGTCGCGTTGTCGGCCACAGGATCGGTCTCGGCGCGCCCTTCAGAATGGATGTGCTCCTGTGGCACGCCAGCCTGAACCAGGAGGTCCGCTATGGTCTGGGCGCGCGCCTCCGAGAGCCGCTGGTTGCTCGCGAGCGGGTTGGACCGTTGCAGGCGCACATTGTCGGTATGGCCGATGATCGTGATGTTTCCGATCAGCTCCTGATTGGCGAGGATCACTTTGGCGATCGAGGCGATCAGCGGCTCATACCCTTGGGACAGCGTCGGCCGCGAGGACTGGAACAGCTCGGGGTTGGAAGACTGGATGATCAGCTTGGCCAGCGAGACGCTCTCGGTGCCGCTGAGCGCGCCCTTGAGGCTGGCTGGCGCTTCGGCCTTGAACGCGGGCAACAGCGCGAAATCGACCGGCTGCGGTGCCTCGGGTTCAGGAGCATCTTGCTTGGGCGCGGCGCGGGCGACGTCGCCGCGTGAGGCCGGCGGCAGCGTGCGCACGAGCGCGGAGAGTTCAATCGCCTGGCTGCTCAAGCTCACCGATAGACCGATGTAAGCGGCGGCGGCGGCGACGATGGCGGCAAGTGCCATCACCCAGATCGGGACGATGAAGCGCTGCGGCTCGTCGGACGCGATCACGCCTTTCCAGTTCGGCGACAGCGGTGCGTTCTCGGCGTCCGCATCGCGCAGGAAGCGCGCGGCTGCCACACGCACGGCATTGAGCGAGCGGTCGCCGGCGCGGCCGGGCACCCGATACTTGCCGCGGAAGCCGAGCGCCAGACAGTAATACTGAAGCTCCAGCATTTCGCGGTCGCGGTTGGGATGGCGCTCCAGCTCGTCAAGGCGGGTGAAAAACTGGGTCCCGGCATCGACGTCGCCGCGTAGCATGACCACGAGCGGCTGGCGCGGCCAGGCGCTGGCGCCGCCCCATGGCGTGTTGAGTGCCAGGTCGTCGAGCAACGCCGCCACGGCCCATGCTGCCTGGTCGGCGCGTTCCAGCGAGGAGCCCGCTGCCATCGCGGCGTCGCGCGCCTGAACCAACTCGTCGAGCAGGCGCGTGCGCATTGCTTCCGGGTTCTCCGGCGCCAGTGCGCTTTCGAGCTCGGGCGCGAATTCGAGCAATGGCGCGAAGATGTTGATGAGCGGGTTGGGATGAGCGCGCGCCCGTTTGACCGGCGCGCCCGGCGCCAGCGGCGCCATCGGCCGGGGTGCAGCGCCGGTCAGCCGGATGCGTGTGCGCTCGCGATCCTCCGACAGTCCGAAAGGATCATCCCGGCTCATGGCCTCACCTGTTCACCGAATAGCAGTCGACCTGCGGCTCGCTCTCCAGGACACCGGAAACGCCGATGACGAATCCCGGGGCGTCGAGCAAGGAGGCCCAATGCTCGCTCTTCTGGTCGAGCTCCAGGCACAGCCGGTCGCCATCATAGGGAATCTCGCGTGGTTGCGAATGAAGCGGTTTCAGCGGAATTCCGGGCAGACGCGACTTCCAAAGTCCTTCGAACTCGTCTGCGGCGCCGACTGTCGCCTGGTTGACGAAGATCTTGCGCAGCGCGTCGTCCGAGAGTTCCGATCCAACACGGATGACGATGCGGCTGGCGACGAGGAGCTTAGGGTTGTCGATGCGCACCTTCCAGACATTGGTCGCGTGCCGCATGACCGGCAGCGCGCGTGATTTCGGTTCGATGTAACGCAGACTGAGGATGAGCGAACGCAAGGCGTCGGCCAGCGCCATGTAGGCGGGGCCGGGGGCCATGTGGTCGTAGGCCGGCAATTCGCCGAGCCGCCGCGAGCTCGAGCCGTAGGTTGTCATCTCGCCGGCCAGTCCGGCAAGTTCGAGATAGAGTTCGGCAGGATGAAAGACATCCTGCGCAAGCATATGGGCAAGCCGGGGGCGAGCGGCATTGGCCAGGTGCAGCATCAAGAGGTCTTCGACGCTGCGGCCGGCGCCGCCCATCACCATCTTACCATGCGCTTCGGCGATCTGGTCGAGGCCGGTGACGACCTCCTGCAGCAATTGCCGGTACCAATGGACCGCGCCGGTGATCAGCGTCGGCGGCAGGAACGTCTCGTCGAGCGAGACGCCGCCGTCGGCGCGCAGACCTTTTATGTCGGCGATCGGCAAGGCGGTATAACCGCCCACCGATTTGCCGGGCGCAAGCAGGGCCGCATGCGGCCGGGCGATCTCGATCTCTTCGGGATCGGCGCCGCCCTGGACGGCGTCGCGCACTGAAACGATCTTGCCGTGGTAACGCGCGCCCGTCGATGCGGCATGCGCCGGATCGTATGCGACGCCACCGGGCGGCTCGAGCGGCAGTGCAAGCAGCACCGGCCCGGCGCCGGTGTCGGGCGTGACCGGCAGCGGCTTCGGAGCGTCCATCAGGTCCGGGATGGAGAAGGGCGTGCCGTCCGGGAGGATGCCCCGGGCGGATACGATCGAGACCTGACCGGCGTCGAGCAGCGACTGGTCGAGGGTCAGGTGCTGGAAGCCGAAAGTATGGAGCTGGCCGGCCTGCAATGCGCCGCGCACCATGCCTTCGAAGAACCGATCCTGTTGCTGGAAGTGCTGGGTCCTGAGAAACAGGCCCTCCGACCACAGCACCCTGTTTGCATCGCTCATACCATTACTTTCTGCACGCACCCGTCTGCCTTGTCGCTAGGCGGAAATGCCGCCCTTGCCGAGGCTGACGTTGATGGTGAATTTCGACCCTGGCGACACAGACTTGGTGGTGCGCCAGTTGCGTCCACCCGGCTCGCGGATGAGCGCCACGAAGCCGAGCGCCGTCGCGTTTGGCTCGACCGTGATGGTCTTGGCCGCCGTCTTGCCAGGCGCAACCGAGATCGCGTCGGAGCCGATGAGGTCGGCACCGAGCGCCGAGCCCGCGTCGCCCTGCAGCGCGAAATAGTCGGCGGAGTTAAACTTGCCGGTGCTGGTAAGTCGCATCACCAATACCGTCACCGGCCGGTCGCCGCCGCCCGGTCCTGGATTCATGCCCGCACCGCCGGTCACGTTGACCGAGATAACCGATGGTTTCGGCGGGCCGCTCTGGCAGGCCGCCAGCAGCCCCGTAGCGCCAAGGGCAACGACGAATTCGCGTCGGTCGATCATGTCCTACTCCTCTTCATATGCGTCCCTGAAGTCTGCGCCGATCTCGCCCAGGAAACTCGATTCCGCGCTCTGGGCGATGTCGCGATGGCGTTTCTGGTAGAGCTCCCACAGCTTGGCGTTACGCCCGCCGGAGAGCAGATTGCCGATGGCGGAGTTGGATTTGAGCTCCTCTTCGATCGCGGCAGGATCAAAACGGTCGATCATGCGCCGAAGTGCTGCCTGGACGCCCCGCCAGGCGCGTACGTGATGCTGTGCAAGATCCTTCACCGCGTCGCCGATCGCCGCCTCACCGGAGAGAAAGCCCGGACTGCGTTCCGAGATGATGGTGACGACGACATCCTCGACCGTCGGCAGGAATTTAAGCGGATTGACCTCGGAAGCGCCGACCATCGTCTGGGCGACACGCGCGCTTCCCTTCTCCTCAGCGCGTTTGCGCAGGAGCTGCATCAGGCCCTCCAGCATCAGCCGGTATTCACGACCGAATTTTTCCATTTCGGCGATCGCATCGCGGCCGGGAAAATCGGCGTCCTCGACACCCATGCCGCGCAAGAATGCGGCGCGAAGCGCCATATCGCTTGCTGCTGGCTGCGCCGGGCGCGCCAGCTTCGCCGCTGCAACGGCGCGGCGCGGCGCCTGCGACGCGGCTGCCTGCGGCATATCCCAAGGATTGCCGGCGCGGGGCTTTTCAGCCTGATGCTGGGCACGTCCTGCGGCATCGGCGCCGTTGCTGAGAGGTGGCGTAGCGGCCGGCCCAAGGCTGAAATCGTCATCGAAGCTGGCCGGCTTTGCTGTGTGCCAGGACGCACCGCCGGGCGAAGACATTTCGCCCAGCCCGAAGGGATCCGGCTGGCCCGCGGCAGCGGCGTCGCTGGCTTGCGGCGTTGCCACCGGGTCGAGGCTGAACGGGTCATCAAAGGCAGGCGAACTGCGTTGGTTCGATGCGCGATCATAAGCCCCCGGCACGGGCTGCTCGAACGGGTTGGGCAAATCCGCCGGACGGGGCGTACGCGGTTCTTCCTCGATCCTGGCCGAGAAGAAGTCGTCGCTGCCGATGCTGGCCGGCGTTCGCGCTCGCAGCGATGACCACGCCGGCGTGGTATGGCTGGCGACCGGGGCCGGGCCGACTGACGTCTGGCTCGCTTTGGATTGAATCTCGACATGGAACACGTAATCGCCCATGCGCAGCCGCATGCCGCTTTGCAGCCGCATCAACCTGCCAGGTCCTACGGGGCTGTCGGAATCGTCGACGAACAATCCGCTGCTCGACGTGTCGGTAACGAAATAGCCGTCCTGGTTGCCGCTGATTTTGCAATGCGCGCGCGAGACGAACATGTCCGGGTCGTCGATCTGCCAGCCAGCATCGGCATTGCGCCCGATCACCAATTCGCCCTCGTCAAGGCGGGTCTGCCGGACCACTTGCGAGCGAGGGCCTTGTTCCAGGGTCAGCAGCAGGGTCATGCGGCCGCCTCCGCCATTTCGGGCCGCCAGCCGACGATGGTGTGCAATCTGAGATCGTCGGCATCCCCCCTATCTGCGGGCCGTTCGAGCCAGACCGTCCGGCCAAGCTGGACAGTCCCGACCCGTGGCGGGGGCACGTCATCGCGCGCCAGCACGATGCGCAAATCGACATCGAGCGCTTCGCCGATCATGTCGCGCACCGCTTTCTTGAACAGGCCTAGGCGCCGTTCGCCGGGCAGGAAAGACTTGAACTCGTCGAGGCTCAGCGGACCGACGCGCAATTCGATCCTGCTCTGGCGGCTGAACACCCGCGGCCCGATCGTCGCCCCGCGTCCGAGCCCGGCATAGGCCTTGCCGAGACGCGTCTGCAGTGGCGTCGGTATGGTGATCCAAGCGGCAACGAACTCCTTGATCCGCACCGGCACCTTGAAGGCGGTGGTGAGAAACAGTGTCAGCCGCTCCACGCCGTCGACCTGGTTGGCCAGCGACCCAGCCTGTCGTAGGCGCACTGTCTCGAGTTCGGGGTCCTGCGTCCCGGGGAGGCCGATCCCCGACATTGCCTCCAGCATGGCTCGAACGTGCCCACCGACGGAACGCTCGACCTGCACCGCTGGATGCGCATCGGCCCAGGCGCGGTAGTAAAGCGCTATCATCCGATGCTGCAGGATGTTGACGAAATCGACGAAGGTCGTGTCGCTGGTCTGCTCGGCATCGGCCCCTGTAAACCAGCGCTGCGACAGCCGGTCGAGCACCCAGCGCGTCAGATGCAATGGCATCGGTCCTTCCGGTCCAAGCAGCCCGAAATTGGCGACGGTCACTCGCGCCCGGGCCTTGTCCCCGGCGTCCTCGACCTTGATGACGTCCCGGGCCGAAAAGCTCAGACGCACATGCTGGCCGAGTCTCGCCGGCTCGCGGTCGGCCGTTCCGGAATGGCCGAACAATCCGCCGCGCTGCTCCAGGCGTCGCAGCAACTCGAAAAAGTCGAAGCTCTCCGACAACGCTTCGGCCGCGACCGTTGCGTGCTGCGCTAGATCAGGTAGCGATTGCCGGGCGTCATCGGCCATGGCACATCCTCCTGCTTCTGCAGCAATCGCGTACGGGTCCGCACAAATCCGTTTATGCCCGCATGGCGGGCGAACAGCCGCGAAAGCAGGGCCGAAAGCAGCAATGAGCTTTGACCGGCCAGCACGGATTGGTCGATATGCAGTGTGACCTCGGTGCCGCGTCCGAAACACATTGGCCCATCGATCCGGAGCCTCTCGATCACCGGGCGCGAATCGATGCGCACGATCGAGTGCACGTTGCGGGCAAGACCCGGATCGCCGCGATCGGCATAGAGGTCGAGCAAGGCATGCAGCGGATCGACACCACGGCCTTCCTTGGCAAGGCTGAGGAAGTTGAGCGAGAGCTGCGCCACCAGCCGCCAGGCAAGGTTGTCGGCGCGCGATTCACCTTCAGCCCCGGCCGGCAGAGATGCCGGGATGGCCGGCTGCGGCGGCCGCAGTGCCCCAAGCAAGCGCACCGCTTCGACTGGATCGGCCGTCTCCAGCGTAAGCGTCGGCGTGTCGTCCAGGATCGGCAGGTCGCGATTGGTGCAAAGCGCCACGATGCCGAGACGCTTGAGCAGCCGGTTTGGCGTGCTTCCTGGCGGGCGCGAGACGGCGATAAAGACATCGTCGCCCGTATAGGAGGTGCGGGTCAGGCCGTCGCGCCGCTCGTCCTCGGTGGCCCGGCGCGGACGTCGCTCAGTCGAATAGACCCAGCCGCTGCCGCGGTTTTGCCCCAGGCTGAACAGTTCGGGAATTGTCGCCTCGCCGCTCTCCGCGTCGGCATCCTCGACCCGGGTGACCCGGAATATCTCAAAATCCCGCGCCCGGGTGCGGTCGGCGTGCAGCACCTGGCGCGTTTTGCGCGGATCGATCTCAACGTCGTTGCATTCGCGTTCGAAGAGATTGATGACCGGCGTCACGAAGAGCTCGAATTCGGCAGCCGTCACATCGGCGAGTTCAGGCACCGCACGCCGGAACAGGAAGATGATCTCCATCCCCGCCTCGCACGCGCGCACCACCGGCTGGAGGCCGGCAACCCGTACATAATGGAAGCGCTCCGGGATCATGAAATATTCGCGCAGCAGCCGATATCCCTCGAAGGTGGGACGGGTGCGCGGCATCAGCGCTTCGTCGTCGTGAATACCTATCATTTCGGGTTCGGGCAGCGCCGATAGCGCATTGGTCTTGCCTTGCGCCCGCGCGCCGACGGCCGAGCAGGCGCCGAAGATCGCATCGAAAATCACCGGCGCCTTGGCACGGCCGGCGAAATAGAGGTCGAGACGATCGAGCGACAGGTCGCTGAGCTTGCCTTTTCCTGTCCGGGCGAAGGTGACGCGCAAGGCCGCTTCGCCACGCATGTCGCCGACCGGCGCGATTCCGGCGGCGGCGAGCGCGCTACGATCCTGGAAATAGCTGACCGAGGTGATGGCGATCGGCCACAGCGTGACCTCTTGCGCGGTGGTGAAGGTGGAGCGTGTCGAAAGCCCTGGATGCAGGGTGGAGACCAGTCGCGTGCCGCGCGCGATGGCGTGGCCAGCGATCATCGAGTGCACTTGCTGGCCGGGTTTCAGCACAGCCATCCCCGTCGCCGGCGCCGGCGCCACCAGATCGGGGTAAAGCACATCGAGCACGGCGCGCGAGAAGCGCGAGCGCTCCGCGTCGACCTTCAGACGGGTGCGCGCGGCGAGGAAGGCAACGCCGTCAAGCAGCCGTTCCACATAAGGATCGGGACACGGGACCGTGTCGAGGGAAAGATTACGAGCAACCGCCGGATGCATGTCTGCGAATTCCGCGGCCAGCGCCCGGATATGGGTCAGTTCTTCTTCGTAATATTCGACAAAGACCCGATCCATCTCAGGTCTCCCGGAATTCGGTTCGTGCCAGGCCGTTGTCGAGATTGATTGTGGTGCGCAGCCGCATGCGCTCCGGTGTCGGGGCCATGATCAGCACCGCGTCGATCTCGATCTTGAGGCCGACGTTTTTATCGCCGAGCGTGACGTTGACGATCGTGGCGCTCTCCTTCAGGCGCGGCTCGAAGGTGGCAAGCACCGCGCGGATTTCGCGTGCCAGCCCATCGCGGTCGAAATCCCGCGACGAGCGGCCGGAAAAAGACGGCACGCCAAAATTGACCACGCTGCGGCGCACCTGCGGAAAGTCAGCGAGCGAGGGCAGTTCCTCCAGGGGCTGTTCGTGTTCGGCGTCCGAGAGCATCGGTACGGATTCGAAACGCTCGGTGTTGAACAGGGCCTCGATGTCGCGCCGCACGGCCTCTCTCAACACGCGTGCCGAAACGACCACGCCGCGGCCTTCGATCTCGGCGCGATGCTGGGCCTGGAAGACCAGGCGGTGCAGGCGCCGTTTCTGCTCGGATGTGAGTTCGGCGTCGGCATCGATGGCGCGCGCATTGCCGGCAAGAAGAGCCTCGACGCGCTCGGCGCCGAGCTCTTCCTCCAAGAGACGGCGCAGCCCATCGATCTCCGACGTCAGTCCTGGCAAGTCGTTGACGAGGCGGTCCCACAGGGACGGCTGAACCGCCTCGCGCCTTGCGCGCGAACTGCCGCCAAGCTGCGCCCTCGCGCCAGGCCGCTTGGTCTCACTTGCCGACATAGACGTCCATTTCGATCTCGTCGTCCTTGTCGTAGACGAACTTGATCTTTTTGTAGGCGAAGCTGACTTCTTCCTCGATAAGGTCCGCCTCATCGGCGGCCTGCCGCATATCATACTCCATGATCGAGGCGTCGGTGAGCGTCACGACCAGATAGTCGCTGGTCTCGCCGTCAATGGTGCGGCGTGCCGAAAACACCACCTCGTCGAGCGCCTTGTTCTCGAATAGCGCCTTCTTCAAATAGGGCGACGACTTGTCGTAGTGCTTGAAGAATTTGATCATTCCCATCGACACGCGGCCGCGTCGCGAAAGCGAGTTGGGATCATAGGGCGCCATGATCTTGTAATCGACGCCATGCACTTCGATCTCATCTTCGTGGCCGTCGCGCTTGCTGGGGCCCTTAATGTCGGGAACCTTCAAAAAACCATCGATCTTCATGGAAGGAGCGTCACTTCTTTCTGTGGTCGGCATTGTCTTTCTCCACCGCTTTCAAACCAAACAAGATGACTTCGCTGCGTTTCAGCCCTTCACCGACGGCAGTTCCGACACCAACCGCAGGGAGGCGTTGATGCCTTCCAACTGGTAATGCGGACGCAGATAGAAACGGGCGTTGTAGTAACCGGGTCTGCCTTCGACGCTGTCGACCTGAACCTCGGCCGCGGCGAGCGGCCGCTTGGCCCGCGCCTTGTCGTCGGCGAAAGCTGGATTGGCCAGCACGTATCGGTTGATCCATTCGGTCAACCATGTCTCCATATCGGTGCGTTCCTTGAACGAGCCGATCTTGTCGCGCGCGATCGCCTTGAGGTAATGCGCGAAGCGCGAGACCGGGAAGAGGTAGGGCAGGTTGGCGCTCAGCCGTTCGTTTGCCTGGGCGTCGGGGTCGACCAGACGCCCAGCCCGCGTCTCGTCGTCCTGAAGTGAGTGCGCGCCTATGAAGGCTGCGAGGTCGGTGTTCTTGCGGTGCAAGATCGGCATCAGACCGAGCTTGGCCAGTTCCGCCTCGCGCCGGTCATCGATGGCGACCTCGGTCGGGCATTTCATCGCGATTGACCCGTCATCGGTCGGGAAAGCATGCACCGGCAGATTGAGCACCGTGCCACCATTCTCGACGCCGCGGATCTGCGTTCCCCAGCCATAGAGCTTGTGGCTGCGGTTGATGTTGACGCCCATCGGGAAAGCGGCGTTCATCCAGACATATTTGTTATGGTCGCCGCCCACCTCTTCCTCGAAGGTGAAGCCCTTCACCGGAACGGTTTCCGAGCCGTAGGGCAGGCGTGCCAGCACCCGCGGCATGGTGAGCCCAATATAGCGGGCGTCCTCGCTCTCACGCAGCGACTGCCATGAGGCATAGGACGGGTTGTTGACGATCATCTGCAGGTCTTGGGGGTTTGGCAGTTCCTGCCAACTGTCCATGCGGAACAGCCGCGGCGAGGCGGCCGCGATGAACGGCGTGTGCGCCGAGGCACAGACACCCGAGATGTTGCGTAGCAGGCCGACATCGCGCGGGTGGTTGGAGAACTCGTAGGCGCCGATGATGCAGCCGATCGGCTCGCCGCCCAGCATCGAATACTCGTCGGTATAGACTTTCTTGAAGATCGGGCTCTGGTCCCACATCTGGCCTTCATAGTCTTCCAGCGTGTCGGCCAACTGCTCCTTGGAGATGTTCATCACCCGGATCTTGAGCTTGGTATCCGTCTCGGTGTTGTTGATGAGGTACCAAAGGCCTCGCCAGGTGCCTTCCATCTCCCGCACTTCGGGGGCGTGCAGGATCTCGTTAACCTGCGTCGTCAGCATCTTGTCGATGCCCGCGATCAGCGATTTGATCGACTTGATCGCGTTGGACGATATGGTCGTCGTCTCGGATCGCGACTGTGCGGCCAGCGCCAGGTTGCGCACCAACTGCTGGAGCTTCTCGGTGTCGTCCTTCCTGACCTTGAAATCCTTTTCAAGGAGCCCGCTGAATTCGCCCAGATCGATGGCTTCCGCCTCGGCGGTTGCGGCTGCGGTCTTTTGCTGTTCGGCCATGACTTATTCCTCGCCCTTGCCGTCAGAGATCGCCTGGCCGGCGATCTTGCTCAGCAGCGGCTCGTTGTTGAGAAGCTGCGCAATGCGCTTTTCAGCGTCGACGCGGCCATCCATGAAGCCCAGCAGTTCCTCGAGTTGGCGCCGCATCTTGAGGATCTCGGCCAGTTGCGGCACCTGCTCGGCGATCTTGTCGGGCGCGAAATCTCCCATTTTGGAGAAGGTGAGATCGATCGCCAATTCCTCGTCCCGCTCGGCCCCTTCCACTTGCGGCAACGTGTTCTTCACGCGCGCTTTTACGCGCGGCCCCATCGCCTCCATGAATTTCGGGAAGCGATTGGCGTCGGTTTCGACGAAGTTGCGATCCAGGACCGACTTTGACGCTTCCTTGGTCTGCGAGGCGCCGGAAAGGTCGGCCATGACAGCCATGACGAACGGCAACTCGATCGTCGTCGGGCTGCCGTAGGTTTCGACGTCGTAGGCGATCTGCACACGCGGCGCGCGGTTTCTTTCGATGACCTTGGCTTTGCTCTCTGCTGGCATGGTTGTTACCTTTCATCCTTCTGGGCCGGCTTCTTGGGATCGGAAACACCGGCAAGCAGCCGGAATTCCTTCAGCCCCGACGGGGCGAGATCTTCCATCAGTTCCACGAAATCCATGTGCACCATCCGCCGCACGCGCCGGGCGAGGTGCGGGATCGGGCTGGACGGCTCGGTGCGGTCGTAGAATTCAACCACGAGATCGAGGCATTTGACGACCTCGTCACGCGAGTAGATCCGGTCAGGCAGGCCGGTGCTGGTTTGCGCAGAGCTTGCCACACTTGCCATCGTCTCGGCTCCATGTCCGTTTCGAGGGGGCGTCGATGCCGGCTGGGACGGCTGCGGGGCAGGCTTTGCCGCACCGTTGGCCACGGCGGCAGCGCTGGAATTCCACTCCAGCGTCGTCAGCAAGCGCTGCAGGAACTTCTTCAAATCCGGAACGGCCGCGCCATTGCCGTCGATGTGCGCGTTGAGCGCGGTATCGACCGCATCCAGCGCCGAAATCGCAGCGCGCGCATCGCTCAAAAGGGTGGTGATGGCGTCCACGGCCTGATCGATCTGCGCCGCGCATGCGGTGCGCACCCGGTTCAGCATCTGGTTATGCGCGGCCGTTAGCGCCGCCTTTTCGGCGTTCCCCAGGCCGGAGGCAGCTTCCTGGAGCATGACGCGCTCGTCGAGCGCTGCCTGTTCCAGGTCTCGCCCGCTGATCGGCCCGATCGTGCGCGGTGAGAAGAAGACGGTCTGCCTCAGGTTCGCCAGCAGGCCTTCCTGCCCGTTCTGGAGGTCAAGCAGCGCGTTGATGCGTCGCAGCGCCGCGTCGCGAGGCGTGCCAGCCGGCCGTAAAGCCGGATGCATTGAATCCCAATACTGGTCGAGAGTCTTTGCGATCAGGGTCAGGCCCTCGGCGAGGCCGGCAAGCCTCTCTTCATTGGCCAGCGCGCGCGTGACGATGACCAGAAGGCGCAAATCCCGACCGCGTGAGCGCAATTCTTCCGCTTTTTGGAGGATGGCGGCCCAGTCGACTGAGCTGGCTGACTGCGAAGGCTTGCTGCCGCCGTCGTGCACGACCTTGAGCTGGGCTTCCGTCAGCCGCTCCAGCTCGTGAAAAGCCGGGTCGTTGCGCAAATCCGCTCCCGACGGATTCGCACCGTCCAGAGGATTCAGCCAGAGTGCGAGATCAATCACACGTACCCCCAGCGAGCGGCTCCGCGCCTCATATGTGACGCAACGTTATCATCGGTCCCTTGTCACGACAATTGAGCACATGCTCGAAAACCAACAGAAGCTGAATGCTCGGTTATCTTTCAACGAAACCCATGCCGCGATCGGCGGACCGTGTATGTGCAATGGCTCGCGTATTTCGGATTCCAGTTCGGGTTCTTTGCAGGAGTTTGCTAGGCTTGTGTAACCACAAGGTGCCGCGCGGACAGGTCAGAAGGACCGTCTCCTCACACGGCTTTGTCAAGCTGCTGCTTCTGTGGCAGGGTAGGGTCAGCAGATTTCGGGGGCAGGTTCAAATGGAACAGCGCCGGTCGTCGCAGAGTTTCAAGCGCAAGGAACTTGTTGCGAAGCTCAATCCCACGGGGGTGCGCGCCTTCAAGGCCGCCGCGGACACGGCCAAGTTGCGCGGCAACCCGTATGTCGAGCTCGTCCATTTCGTCCAGCAATTGGTGCTGTCCGAGCGCTCGGATGTACAGATGATCGTCGCTGATGCCGGGCTGGATGTCAGCCGGCTGACGGCGGATATGACCCGTGCCGTCGACAAGCTGCCCTACGGCGCGACCTCGGTGGAGGAATTCTCCGATCACATCTTCCACGCCATACAGGAAGGCTGGAACCTGGCCACACTGGAATTCGGGGTCGAGGAGGTGCGCAGCGCGCATATTCTTCTCGCCTGCCTGAAGACACCGGTGCTGGAGGGGCTGGTTTCGAAGATCAGCGCCGAATTCGACAAGATCAATGCTGATGGGGTAATTGCGCGGTTCGCCGATGTCATTGAAGGCTCGCTCGAATCCGGCTCACCGCCCGCGACAGCTGCCGCCGAAACACCGATAGAACGCGGCCCGGGCCGTGACTCGGCGCTCGCCAAATACGCCACCGACCTCACTCAGCGCGCCCGTGATGGCAAGATCGATCCGGTGGTCGGCCGCGATGCGGAGATCCGTCAGATCGTCGACATCTTGATGCGGCGCCGGCAGAACAACCCAATCCTGACAGGCGAGGCGGGTGTCGGCAAGACGGCGGTCGTCGAGGGCTTTGCCTTGCGCATTGCCCAGGGCGACGTGCCGCCGCCGCTTCAGAATGTCAGCGTGCGCATGCTCGATGTCGGCCTGATGCAGGCGGGCGCCAGCGTCAAGGGCGAGTTCGAAAAGCGGCTGAAGGCTGTCATCGACGAGGTCCAGGTCTCAGAGACACCGATCATCCTGTTCATCGACGAGGCGCATACACTGATCGGCGCGGGTGGCGCGGCGGGAACCGGCGATGCAGCCAATCTCTTGAAGCCTGCTCTCGCGCGCGGCGAGCTCCGCACCATCGCCGCCACGACGTGGGCCGAATACAAGCAGCACATCGAGAAGGATCCGGCGCTGACCCGTCGGTTCCAGGTGGTCAAGATCGACGAACCTTCCGAAGCGGTGGCCGTGCTGATGTTGCGTGGTGTCGCCGGCGTTCTTGAGCAGCACCATCAGGTGCAAATCCTGGACGAGGCGATCGAGGCGTCGGTTTCCCTTTCGCACCGCTACATCCCGGCCAGGCAGCTGCCCGACAAGGCGGTCAGCCTGCTCGACACCGCCTGCGCCCGCGTTGCCATCTCTCAGCACGCGACGCCTGCCGAGGTCGAGGACATCCTGCGCCGTCGCCAGGCGCTCGAAGTCGAGAAAGGCATCATTTGCCGCGAGGCGGCGATCGGCATCGAAGTGACGGACCGACAGGCTCGCGTGGAGGCCGGGTTGGCGGAAACCGAGACCACGCTTGCGGCAGCGCAAGCACGCTGGGATCGCGAAAAGGCGCTTGTGGCCGCGATTCTTGACCTTCGTGCCAAACTTCGTGGCAAGGGCATGTCCCTTGACCCGGAGGAGGGGGAGGAAGCCACGGCCGAAGCTCTCGAGGTCCCAGGTGGCGAGGCGCGCAAGACAAAGGCGCTTGCCGCCCGCGAGCCTGCTCCAGCGCGCGATTCCGCAGCTGATCTGGCACGATTGCGCGAACTGACGGCCGAACTTGCCGCCGCGCAGGGCGAGACGCCGTTGATCCTGCCGTCGGTCGACCGCAATGCCGTGGCCGCCGTCGTCCAGGACTGGACCGGCATTCCGACCGGACGCATGCTATCCAGCCAGACTGAGAAGGCGCTCAAGCTGGCCGCCACTTTATCCGAGCGCGTCGTGGGTCAGGACCATGCGATGGAAATGATTGCGCGACGCGTGCAGACCAGCCGCGCCGGCCTTGGCGCTCCGGAAAAGCCGGTCGGCGTGTTCCTGCTTTGCGGCCCCTCCGGCGTCGGCAAGACCGAAACAGCCTTGGCGCTGGCCGAGACGCTCTATGGCGGAGAGCAGAACCTGATTTCGATCAACATGTCCGAATTCCAGGAGGCGCACACGGTCTCGACGCTGAAGGGCGCGCCACCCGGTTATGTTGGCTTTGGCAAGGGCGGCATCCTGACCGAAGCCGTGCGGCGCAAGCCCTATTCGGTGATCCTGCTCGATGAGGTCGAGAAGGCGCATCCGGACGTGCACGAGATCTTCTTCCAAGTCTTCGACAAGGGCATGATGGACGATAGCGAGGGCCGCCGGATCGACTTCAAGAACACGCTGATCCTGCTCACCTCGAATGTCGGGTCCGAAGTCATCATGGATCGCACGAGGAACGGCACCTTGCGTATCGGCCTCGACGATCTGGACACCGGCTTGCGCGGTCCTCTGTTGAAAGTATTTCCTGCCGCTTTTCTCGGGCGCGTGGTGACAATCCCCTACTACCCGCTCTCGGACGAAATGATCGAGGCGATCGCAACACACCAGTTCGCCAAGATCGCGCGGCGTCTCAAAGTAACCAACGAAGCCGAGTTGGTGATCGGCGAGGGTGTCTTGGATATGATCAAGGCGCGCTGCACCGAGATCGAATCCGGCGGGCGCATGATCGACGCCATCCTCACCAACACGCTGCTGCCGGAACTCAGCCGCGGCGTGCTCAATCGCGCGCTCGAGGGCAAGAAGATGACGAAAGTCATCGTCGGTGCCTCGGCGAAAGGATTTACCTACTCTTTCGAATAGTGCCCGATCAGGATTCGCCGTCACGCGTTCGCGCCCACGATCTGGGTCACACGCCGGGACGTGCACGTCGACCGTATTGCTTGCAGCTGGCTGACCCGTCGTTTCATCGATGCTGACGCGATCATCCGCTTGTTCGGCCCCGAGGAGGCGACAGGGATTAGCAGCCTTATCACCGGCGTAGCCATGGCATATGAGAGTGACGAGCAGCGAACCGTGCAGGGCGCTCCTGTCGTCGATGGCCTGTGGTCAGAGTGCCGGCGCCGCAATGCGACGCGCGTTTCGCCGCCGTCTTCACTCCTGCCTTTTGGCAAATCCAGGGGTTTTGCAGGACGACTGGAGCCCCATAGCGCCTGGACAGCGCCAACATCATGGCCATTATCCTTGGCAGCACGAACAGAATTCCGGCCGCCCTTGGGTCATGTGCATTAGCCAGCCGATATAGATCGCCATTGCTGAGTCTCTGGACGGGCAGCAGCGTGAAGTAGTTGAGCGTAACAGGAAACCATGTCTCGCCGATCCAGCGGAGCCACGAGCCGCCAATGAAGGCGGCGTTCACGACAGTAGCTTTGCGGCTTCCCCGTGCTTGGAAAGTAGCTTCACAGCCGTTCTATCGAACGACACAAAGGTCTCGCCGCCCAACCAAGTGCCTTCATAGGCCATGATACCATTCGCGAAATCGCCCCCTGCGTCCAGCAATGCAAGCCCGGCCTCAACACGGGTCGATTCATGACGACGTTTCCGGTATCGAGCAATGCGCGGATTGCGGTCGCGCAGACCGGATGTTCGAAGCCATAGGCCCGGCGCAGCACCCACACCAATTCGCACAGGCACGCAGGGAAACGGCGATCAGCGACGCCTCTTTCAGCACCTTGTCTGCTGCGGCGGCTTGCTTTAGATCGTCGCGGACGACGCCCCGGACCAGCACGTTGGTGTCGACGGTGACTTTCACTCCTCGCCCGCCCAACCGGCGGCGGCGGCCTCGTTCATGTCCTCGATCGTGGCGACCTTTTTCGTCTTGCTGGCGAGCAGTGCAAGGAAGCTGTCAATCGTGCCGGTCGGCCGCGCCGCCCGCACCCGCAATTCGCCGCCGGGAAGCTTTTCAAAATCGACCCGTTCTCCCGGCTTCGCACCCGTCGCGGCGCCCACCTCCATCTCCATCAGCCGCTTGGCGGCAAAGCCGATCATCTCGCGCAGGAGATCGGCGTCCGGGGTCTTCTCCACGAGCGCGCGCAGGTTCATCATGTCGTCGGTCATCGGTGGTCCTTCCAAGCAGGAGTTGGTGTCGCAACCAGACTCTACCGGAAAGCGCCGATGACCACCGCACTACCAGCTACACCACGTCCAGGGACATCACCGAAGATGATGCCGCCGCTGACGCGTTTGATCTCTGGGCGCGTCATTATCTGATGCAGTGGACCGATGAATCCCGAATGTGCTGGCCGTTGGCTGGTCATCATGACATCTTCCTGGCTTCACCAGTTGCTTGGCTGGTTATCGAAATTCAGACCCGTGCCCTGTTTGTAAACTGTTTTCGTTGAATGTGCTCCATTTTCATGCGATAGTAGGGGTAGTGTTCGATTTTCACGGCAAGGTATCCGATGTTCATGGGTGATGGTCCTCAGAATCAGTTTTCAGGCCCGGTTACTGTTTTTCATGACCGCAGGCTGCCGGAGGAGGCGCTGCCCGCAGGGTATGCCGCCCTGATCGCTGCCTACCGGCTTGCCGTGCCCGTGCCGCTGAAGCTGGCTGCCATCGGGCAGCGCCATAAGATCTATGAGGCGGAAGGCTGGCGGATATTCACGCCCCGCCACACGCCGCACGCCGACCTGGCCGGCCACCTGACATTCGCCCTGCGCTATGAGGGGCTGGATCTGTGCGTCCTCAAAACCCTGTTCAGGGCGACCGGGCCTGAACCTGTCGCCGATATCGTCCGCGCCGCACCGACGGGCTCGTTCGCGCGCCGCGTCTGGTTTCTCTACGAATGGCTGATGCAGGCCCGCCTCGACCTGCCGGACGCGGCCAGCGGCGCCTATGCGCACATCGTCGACCCCGAACAGCAATGGGCAACAGGCGGCGTCACATCCACGCGCCACCGCGTCAAGAACAACCTTCCGGGCACGCCCGCCTTTTGTCCGATGATCTTCAGGACGCCCACCCTTGAGGCGTTCGTCACCAGGAACCTTGCCGGGGAAGCGCGCGCGCTGGTCGCCGACGTGCCCGCCGATCTGCTGGCACGGACGGCGGCGTTCCTGCTTCTCAAGGATTCACGGTCCAGCTTCGAGATCGAAGGCGAGGACCCGCCGCAGGACCGTATCCAGCGGTGGGGCCAGGTGATCGCGGAAGCCGGAAGGCGGCCGATTGACCGCGCCGAGCTCGACCGCCTGCAAAGGATTGTTATCGGCGATGCGCGTTTTGTTCATCTGGGATTACGCACCGAAGGCGGGTTCGTCGGTCAGCATGATCGCACGACCGGCGTGCCGATCCCCGATCATATCAGCGCGCGGCAGGAAGACCTGAGCGGCCTGGTGGATGGCCTTACCGCCTTCGACAGGACGGTCGCGCCGGCGCTCGACCCTGTGCTGGCGGCGGCCGTGCTCGCTTTCGGCTTTGTCTATATCCATCCCTTTGAGGACGGAAACGGACGACTGCATCGCTTTTTGATCCACCATGTCCTGGCGGAGCGCGGATTCAATCCGCCCGGCGTCGTGTTTCCGGTGTCCGCCGTTATTCTCGACCGCATCGACGAGTATCGGCGCACACTCGAAAGCTATTCGCAGCGGATGCTGCCGCTGGTTCGCTGGAGGCCTACCGATCGCCACAATGTGGACGTTCTGAACGACACTGCGGACTTTTACCGCTACTTCGATGCGACGCCGCATGCAGAGTTTCTGTTCTCCTGCGTCGCGCGGACAATTGACGTCGATCTGCCGGCAGAAACCGCTTTCCTCAAAGCTTACGACACGTTCAAAGCGCGCGTGCTGAATATCGCCGACATGCCGGACCGGCTGCTCGGCCTGCTGTTCCGCTTCCTGCGGCAGAATGGCGGGACCGTGTCGAAGCGCGCGCGCGAACGCGAATTCGCTGGCCTGACCGACAGGGAAGCGGCTGAGATCGAAGCGATCTTCGCGGAGACAAACCCCGTTGCCGCTCCCGTCGCCGCGCAGATTCGTTGACGCCAGCGGCACGAAACCCGGAATCGACCAGGTCACAAACGGGTCATTCTTCTCCTGAAAACTGAAGTGGCGGTGACATTGAACGCGAAGCGTGTTGTTTTAATCTGCACGCGAGCTCACGGAGCCGAAATCATGCAGCTTCGATTCAGCCCATGCAATGGTCGGTGTTGCTGGAGCTTCAGGATGCGCCGCCGCTTGATGACGAGGATCTTGCCTGCCTGTAGGAAGTCCGAGATGCGCTCGCCCGGCACGGGAAATTGAAGCGGTTCGCGATCCATCTGGCACATCGACACTTCGAGCTCGGCCGGATAAAATATTGATCGAGCGCCCCGATCCCGATGGGCGTACTAGCATGTAACCGTTGGAAAGCGCGGTGACGAAAAGGGCGCTCAGCCGACAACATGGTTGTTCGAAGAAAGTCCGGAGCTGTTGTTGTCAGGTGCAGTCTATTGTGTGTGCGTGTCCGATCCAAAAGCGACGGATGCCTGTGTGCGCCATGGCAGGAGCCGTTCGCCGGGCGGAGCGCACCAGAAGGATGAGTCAGCGAAGAACAGGCGGATGTCGAAGATAAGGGCCGGCAGAAAGGTTTTCCTGCCGGCGGGCATGATCGCGACAGAGCGCGCGATAGATAGGGTCCTGCTTCACACCAAGAAAGATGATGGTTGGAGTTCGGCGCCGGACGACGGCGACTCCGCTATGCCGGCAACGCCTCAGACATTTCCAGGTAGCGGCAGAAGGCATTGGCGAGCTGCATCTGCCGCGGCGTCTTGCTTTCGGCTTCGAATATCCCCGGGATGAGACAAGGATCGCGAGGCATTTTGCACGGGAGACCGCGACATTGAAGCGGTTGGCGCTGTAGAGGAATTCCATGCTACGCGGGGCGTCGGCATGGCTCGACGTCGCCATCGAATAAATCGCGATGGGGACTTCCTGCCCTGAAACTTACACAGTACCGACGCGCACGCCCGGATGGCGCTCGAAAACCTGCGCATTACGGGGTGTGATGACGATGATATCGTCGAGCGTAACGGGCCTTTCGATGCCGTCCCGGTCGATCCATCGTGTGTTGCTGTTCATGATGGTCATCACGATCTGCGTCATCAACCGAATAGCTCTTGTTGCCGGCATGCTCGACGGGGACGAGCGAAGCCGCGAGCCCTTAATCGGCCCGTTGGACAGGACGACCTGCTTCTCACAGCTCGGTACCGGGTGGAGCTTGCTGTCATAGAAGAGTTCGGAATCGAAATCGCAGATAGGCGGGTTCATACGCCAGGTTTCAGCGAAGAAAAGGCCGCGATCCGGGTCGATCGTCTGGCTACCGCCGAGTACATGCTCCAGTGAGGACCCGCCCGTACCATGGGGATGCGTGCCTTGCGTGGGCTGATCGAGCTGCTGCGGATCACCGAGCAGGATCAGCCGCCTGGCCGTATGCGATACGGCCAGCACGTTGGCCAGGGACATCTGGGCGGCCTCGTCGACGACAAGAACGTCGAGAACGTCCAGCGCATCGGCCGCCGACCACAGAAACCCTGTCGCGCCGGCGACGTGGCATTGCCCGGAGGCAAGCTCGCTTGTGCCGGCCGGAGACCGGCGCCTGCGCCAAATCATCGCCTAATGTTCCCGTTGGGCCGCTTGCAGTCAGCTGGCAGGCGGCGGGCTCATGGCGGCTTTAGACTGCGGTGGCGAAGCCTGGGATAATAATCTGGATTTCCACCGGGGAGCCCAGCTTCGGCCCGACCATGATCAATTCAATTGTCCAGAAGCAGCTTCAGGGTGAGATCCTGCGGGAGTGGAGGGTTTAAAGTTCAACAAAAGCGTTTCCGGCACACCTGACCTCCCGACGCCAAGGACGCCTAAAGTCGCGCGTTACTGTAACGGTCCCGTTTTCGATAGGGAGGCTCGGGGGCTGGCCTGAAACAAAAGTTGTGTCGATTGAAGTCTGGCCGTTATTCTATTTCATTAAGCCGGCAGCGCGAAGAGCGTCTTCGATAATCTGACCAGGGCCGGCGTCCGGGCCGCTCGGCGGCTGGAACGGCGGGTGCGCGCCCGCCAAAGGGGAGTGTCGCGCCGATCTCGTCGATGGATGGGCGTCTGGCGACTGGCCCTCAGTGCCGGCTAGTCCCCAAAACCGGGAGATAAGCGAAGTGGATGATATGCCGGTGTCGATCATAAAAGGTCCGCCGTCACTCAAGCCGTCTGCCGAGTCCACAGGTGTCCCGTGCGCCATACCTGGGATGAGGTAGGATTCGACGACTTCCTGATTCGTAGCATCCCTCCAAACGTCGCGGCGATAGCCCTGCCGCTCCGCGGTGTCGGCTTGAGCTTCACTTTGCCCATGAAGTGCAAGCCATTGCCGGACGAGTTGGTCGGAATTGACGGGACTGACCGTCGTGTCGGCGCTTCCATGCCAGACGGAGAGCTTCGGCCATGGTCCGGAGTGACCGGACGCCTGCTTGACTGCCGACGCCAATTGCTTCGCGGTTGGGCCGCCATGACCTCGCATACGGTCGAATGCCTGCGGCAAGGTAGTGGCGCTGCCATAGGGTAGACCAGCTATGATGGCCCCGCCCGCAAAGACTTCCGGATAAGTGGCCAGCATCGCGGCGGCCATTGCCCCGCCAGCGGAAAGGCCGGTGACGAAGATCCCAGTCCGGTCCACATCGTTTGCGATCACTACGGCCTCTATCATTTGCCGGATCGAAAGTGCCTCACCCGAGCCTCTTCGGGTGTCGTCTGGGGCGAACCAGTTGAAACAAAGATTGGCATTGTTGCTGCGCTGCTGTTCTGGATAGAGCACGGCAAAGCCCTTACGATCTGCCATCCTCGACCAGCCCGCGCCGCGGTCATAGGACACAGCCGACTGCGTGCAGCCATGGAGAGCAACGACCAGAGGTGCATCCGCTGCGAGGTCCTTGGGGCGGTATGTCCAGCCCCGCAACCGTCCTGGGTTGGACCCGAACGCCTGAAGTTCGGAAAATCGATCCCTTCCGACGTCACCGGCCACGACCGAGTTGCTTTGCTTTCGCCGAGCAGCCAAGCGTGCGACGGTATCGGCGAGACTTCTCATGTCGGCATCCTTTTGCGTTCAAATCCAAAGCAGATCAATACCGGAACGCCGCCTTTCCAAGTTGGTTGCTGCGCTGCAGCATAAATACCTGCCTCGCGAACAGGTTTTCTCCTGCGCATCCATTCTGGCGAACACGCTTCGCCTGGGGCCGGAGCGGGCGCGGTAATGACGGCACATTCAGGACATCATGTGCAACCATCCACGGCTCGCCGCATGAGAAGAGAGCGGTCCGGGCGGCTGGTTACTGATCGCGGCTACTACTCTGCAAACGAGAAGATGCATCACTATCCGGCGAGGCAGCGCGACTATCGGATTTCCTCGCGCTTCGACCAGTCGCTGCCGGTCCCGGTGTCGGCCCGGGCGCCATCCCAATCGAGGATCAGCTGGGTGCGGAACCCGTCATACTTGATCTCGTGGATCCAGTCGTCGCCCGATCAAGAGCACGGCGGAACAGACGACAATCGGCCCTCGCCGGCATGCTGAGAGCCGCTTCCGTTCCGTTAGCGCGCGCTGAATACTTGGGGAACCTTCCGCACGGTCCGCTGTTCGTCGGCAGGAGATCCATGAAGTGCGAAACCTGACGGCAGAGCAGTCGCGAGCAGCAAGAGCGCTATTGAACTGGTCGCGAGTGCGGCTTGGCGCCAAGTGCAATCTTAGCGAAGCGACGATCAGCGGATTTGAGAACGGGGTAAGGAAACCGCATCCCCGCACTGTCGCCGCCTTGCTCCTGGCTTTCGAAGGAGCGGGAATTGTCTTTCCCGCCGAAGGGGGCCCATTACTAGCGCGCTCTTTGGGGCAGACTAGTCGTCGGTCCAGCAATAGAACGTGGCGCCGCCGGCAGACAAATCGCGCGGCGGAATGAAGAAAACTCCACATATCGATGAGGGAAAAGTGAGGGTGAACCTTGGCATTTCCTAAAGGAAGGGACCGCCACGGAAGCGCTCATGCCGTCCGACACACGTAAGCGAAGGTTCGCTTTTCGCTCTTGGTCTCCGTGACACGCACCCAGCTTTCCTCCTGGCGCCTGACAGGCTGGCCGATGTGTGCCCCTGCCGCTTTGAAGGGAAGCTGTGCGATGACCATGCTCGAAGACACAGCCGATCCGGCGGCCATGATCTCACCCGATACTGCGGCACCTCGCGCCCCCTTGCCACCAACCGGCCAGTCAATTAGCTGTAGCTAAAAGAGCTCCGAAATTGCAAACTCCATGCGCGACGCAACAAAGCTACCAGGTTGCGACCTCATCGGAATGCGGCGACGATGACGAAGTATCAGGTCGAAGAGATCTACAGCAATACAGTCGTGTCATCTGGCACTGTCGTGGAGAGCGATCCTATGAAAGCCGCCGAGGCCGCCGCCGGACAACAAAGAGTGTCGCCAAGAGCACTGCAGGATCATTGGTTCCGGGTGGTCGATGAAGAGAAAGCCACCGTGTATGAGTACAGCTTGGTCGGACCTGACGAACGTCCAGACCTCTTGGAATGGAGTGAGCACTCCGACTTCGGTCCTCCGATTCATGGCAAGGTGCACGGACCTGAGCTCACCAACGAGGGCGACCACTTCTACAACTGTCCCGCATGCGGTCAGCCCGTCGATCAGCGCGATTTGGGCCAAGTCTTCTGGCATGAAGTGCCCGGCCACGAGCCGCTGGAGCCGAAGCCCGAGGCGAAGGTGATCCAGTTTCCTAAACGGAAATAAGACGCCAGCCGGCTGGGCCAGCCGCGAGCGCCAATCACCCGGACGCCCAATGAACCCGCATCTTGCGCCAAGCAATTGGCCCGCGCCCTAGCAGAAAGGCGCGGGCCGGCCAAGCTACCCGCGTGGCCAGCAGCAAAGGGACTCGGCTGCGTTCCCCGAACTTGTCGCGCGTCCGGCTGTTCCCGTCCGGAAAGATAAAAGCTTTCCGCCGCAGCCACGCGCATCATGCACCGCACTGGCGGGCCGAATTTTCCTTTAAGTATTCTACTTCTTTCCATGCACCCATGTAGTCGAATGCTTGCTGGCGACCGATACTGGGAATGGTTAAGGTGGTGTCGAATTGGAGGCCTTGTAAATGTCGACCCAGAACACGAACCACTACGAAAAGAACTCGACCAGGGCCTTGTATCGGAATCTCAAGCGCGCCGGGACTTTCTTAAGAGGGCGGGGCGTTTCGCTGCGGTCACGCTGCTGGCTGTAGGAACTTGATGCCGCGCGTGCTCATTCCGACACAAGGCGCGCGGGGATATTAGGTTCCGCTCATGGTGCCCCGCGTGGCCGGCGGTCTTCGGGTCCCGTGCTATCGTTGCCGGCTCGCTCGTCGATCGCCGCCTGCAAACGTGCCGCGGCCACAAGGATGCTATTCGGTATTGGTTGAACGGGATCAGCCTGGGTCATGGCTGGACTAACATTGTTAGTCCGAAATGTCCCCGCTCGCCGGCGACCGGAATCAAAGCGGGATATTTACGATCTCCACTGGTTGGATCGCGCATTGCGACTGCTTTCCGACCTCATCTCCCCACTTTGTTCGCGCTGTAACAGTTATCGTGACCTTACGGCTGCCAGGGGTTTTGATGCTACCGCAGATGTCGCGAATAGCCAAGGGAACGGTCGCTACTCTTCCTCGCCACAGGCGCGTTCGAGAGATTGATCAATGCGGCGCGGTCACAGATCTCAAGCGCCACGCTGGTCTAATGGAACCGTTTCGGGCGGATGCGCATTGATGGTCCAGTTCAACGGAGGGCAGCGCAGTGTCCATCATCGGCAGCATCACCGGCATTTTCTCCTCGAACGAGGAGGCCACGAATAAGGCGCCTGCTAAGAAGGCAGCGACGAAGAAAGCAGCGACTGCGAAGGCGAGCGCGGCCAAGAAGACTGGAGCTGCCCCAGCTATGGCAGCCCACTCAAAGGACTCCGCGGCCAGGGGTAGATCTGGTCAGCCCAAATCGGCCACCAAGAAAAAAGCGGCTGCCCATTGAGTTCAAAGGAACCCCGCTCGGCGGGGTTTCTTGTGATGGCTTGGGAGCTGAATGGAAAAGACATTCGCAAGGATCGCTAACGCTGTCGCTCGCGGGGCAGGTCGTCCGATCACCTTCATCCTTTGCATGGCTTTGATCGCGGTCTGGGGCTTTTCGGGACCTTTCCTCGGTTTTTCGGAAACCTGGCAGCTCATCATCAACACCTCGACGACGATCATCACCTTCCTGATGGTTTTCCTTATCCAGAATACGCAGAATCGAGATGGGGCAGCGGTACAGGCAAAGCTTGACGAACTGGTGCGCGTGAGTGCGGGCAAGAACAGCTTCATCGGGATAGATCATTTAACGGCGGCCGAGGTCGAAGAGATCCGGTCTACCTGCGAGGCCGCAGTTGCCCGCTCCCAATCCTCGGAACCGGCAGGCAAGAGGGACAAGGAAGAGAAACGTCGCCAGCCGCAAGCTCAAAACACCTGAGGGGCACCGAAGAGCAACGGCACTAGAGCCGCTCCCCATTCACGGGTTGAATAAATTCCTGCTGGCGAGCCCGATATCTTTTTGCAGATCGAGGCGGGCGAACTTGAGCTCGCAGAACATATTCAGGCCGTTCTCCGATCGACAACGTGGACTGGATGATCACCGGCAGGCGGAGGTCAGCTACTGAATGGCTGGTATGCGCCTTATCTCAGCCGCACAGATCGGCTTTGTCACTCCTTGGCAGCAGACATCGCCACCGAATACCGGACGCCCTGAAGTCCGGCCAAATTTTGATGCGGACTCAGGCACTCAAACGCCGTTCCCGGAGCACCTAGCCACACAGCTTTGGGTCTGCCCTTCTTGGAACTCACGCCTGGAATTCAGCTGAAATCGCATGCGTGACCAGCTTTCGGTCAATTCGGCAATCACCCGTTCAGATCTCAACCGAACTCAAAGATCGAGTAAAACTGAGCCTTGAGCGCGGCTGCAACAGGCCAGGACAAAGCCCGCTGACTTTTCTTCGGACGTAAGTCCGCCAAGATCCTGCATCGCAACTTCGCCCGAGAGCTTGGCAATCCGGCACGCACCGCAAATTCCCTGCTGACAGCCGGTCGGAACATAGACACCACAGTTGCGCGCCGCCTCCAGCAGGGTCTCTCCGGGTGCGCAACGATGCTCCAATCCAGACCGGGCGAAATGGACCGAGGACGAAACCGCAGAGGCCACATCCGGAGCAGCACCGCCCAGGGCGCCACCGAAGCTCTCCTCATGATAACCCCGGGGGTCAACGCCTGCCTGGCCAAGACCGTCTCGCAGCGCCTTCATGTACTGTTCGGGGCCGCAGGCGTAGACCGTGCGCTCGCGAAGATCGGGGACCAGGCGCAGGAGCAAGGGGCCGTCCATGCGGCCCGTCGGTCCTGCCCAGGAGGGATCTGCCCTGGAACAGACGCATGTCACGCTCAGGTTGCGGAATCGGGCAGCGAGCGCATCGAGTTCGGACCTGAAAATGAGATCTCGCGGCGACCGCGCACTGTAAATGAGGCACAGGTCCAGATCGGAAGCTCTGTCCGTCAGGGTTCGCAGCATAGACATAAGAGGCGTGATCCCGCTGCCGCCCGCAAGAAAGAGAGGCTTTTCGCCTGGCAAGCCGTCAAGTTTGAACGAGCCCCGCGGGCCTTCAATCTTGATTTCGTCGCCCGCCCGCAGATTCTCGTGGAGCCAATTGGAAACGAGCCCGCCTGGTGTCCGCTTGACCGTAATGTGCAGGTCGAGCGGACGTGTTGGTGGCGACGAAACGGAATAGGACCGGGCCACCGCAACGCCATCGATCGCGAGGTGAAGGACCACGTGTTGCCCCGCATTGAAGCAGAACATGCAATCTGAGGCGGCCGAGAACACAAAGGTCTTCACGTCGTGCGTCTCGTCGATGACCGCACGGCAGAGCATTGCCTGTGGCGATGCATCGGCCCATTGCCGCTGCCGCATCGGTGCGAAAAAATCGGAAGCCGGAAACGAAGTATGTGCGTTCATGTTTGGCTCTCAATGACGTGCCAAACATGGCAGCCGCAGGCTGTCCGGAACAGTGGGTTGAGCCCTGCTTTTTAATCGGGAATTTCGATCTACGTGTCGAGCGACATCACCGCCAGCTGCAACGCACGAAGCCCTTTGCGGATGATCGGCTCATGCTTGCGCCGGGCGAGCATGGCCGTATGGACGGGCTGGTAGAGCGTCGGTGCGCCCTCGACGAGGAACGACGGGCACTCGGCCGCAAACCTGCGGGCATCGTCGTTGCGCATGTAACAACTCCCCCCGGTTCGCCGCAGCATGGCTTCGGCCAGACTCTCGGATCCCATGGAAAGGCGGGAGATTGCCAACGAAGGGATCAGCTCGGAATGGGTTTTCTCAAGGACGACGGTGTAGCCCGGCCGAATGTAGCTGTCAGGATCGACCTCCGACATCGTCCTGGCAAAGGTCGAAACCATCACATACTCCTCGACCATAAGGTGCTCATAAGCAATTTCGGGAAGATAGCGGGGCGCGTAGAGCACGGCTATGTCCAGATTTCCCATGCTGAGATCGGTCACCATCTGGTTGGAGTAGTCGGATTCCACATGGATCGAGGCTTTGGGAAGGGCTTGACAGAGCGCCTCCACCCACCCAGGCAGCACTGAGCGTGTCATGCCAACCTGCGCGGCCACGCGAAGGGTTCCTTCGAACCGGTTGAACGCGCGCACGTCGTGACGCGCCTGCGACCAGGTCGACAGCATCGCCCGCGCGTAGGCTTCGAAACGTCGTCCCGCCGCGGTCGGTTCAGCGCCGGCGCGACCACGATGGAAGAGCTCCGATCCTACCGCGCTTTCGAGGCTCTTGATCCGGCTGCTGACCGTCGACTGCGTGATGTTGAGCCGGTCGGCAGTCCGGTTGAAGTTCCGTGACTCGATGATGTCGAGGAACGTCTCAATGTGGTCCAGCTGCACGGACAAACCCCCAATCGAAAAACCCGATCATTACCCAGAGATCATTGGCTTGATTCGGCAATTGTCAAGGCGGAAGCTGGGCGAGCTAAACGGCAAGTAAAGCCGCGGTCTGGAAAGGGAGCGAAAGCTAAAGTGTTTATCGTCGACTGCGATTGTCACAACTACTGGTCCAGCGCCACGGTATTGGAACCGTATCTTTCCGGGATCTGGAAGGACATGTTCATCGAGGGCGAGAAGACCGGCCCCAGGGGGTCCTTCCCGCATGGCCATCGCCCCTGGTTCCATCCGCAGGATTTCTCCCGGAAGGATGTGCGACCCGAGACCGAAGCCGACAACTACCGGATCATGAAGGAAAAACACCTCGACAAATACAATGTCGGCGTGGCGATCCTCACCGGAGACGAGCCTATAGAAGCCTCGACTCTCGCAAACCCCTATTACGCCAGTGCGCTGGTCAGTGCCTACAATGACTATCAGATCGCCGAGTGGTTGCCGAAAGACAACCGCTTCATGGGTTCCATCATCATTGCGCCTCAGGATCCGAAGCTGGCGGCCGCCGAGATCCGTCGGCTCGGCAGTCACCCCCGCATGGTCCAGGTTCTAGCCTCCCAAGGCTCCGTGAAGCCGTATGGTGATCCCTTCTACCACCCGATCTACGAAGCCTGTGCGGAGATGGGATTGCCGTTTGCCATTCACCTGGGCGGCCACGGTGGCGTCAACTGGAACGCCGTCGCGCCTGCCCCCACGACCTTCTTCTGGGAAACGCACGCCATCCTGCACATGTCGGCGATCAGTCACGTCGCCAGCATGATCGCTCACGGGGTGTTCGAGAAATGGCCAGAACTCTACTTCGTCGTAGTCGAATGCGGCGTCGCCTGGGTGCCGACGGTGCTGTGGCGCCTCGACGCCGACTACAAGGCGCTGCGCAAGGAAACACCATGGCTGAAGATGCTGCCATCGGAGTACTGCCGCCGTAACATACGCTTCTCCACACAGCCCCTGGAGCAGCCGGCGAATGTGCAGCATCTCTGGTCCATCCTGGAAGCGATGGACGGTGAAAACACGCTGATGTTTGCGTCGGACTATCCGCATTGGGACTATGACGACGCCAACACGCTGCACATCCCGCCAGCCTGGAGAACGAAGGTGATGGGTCAGAATGCGCTGGACGTCTACAAGCGCATTCCTGCCATCCTAACCGCGAATGCTGCCTGACGGAGCAGACCATGGCCGAGAAAATCTTCATCTGTCGCGTCGAGGAGATCGAAGCGGGCACACCCGTTATCGCAAAAGTCCGCAGCCTTTCGGTGGGCGTGTTTCGCATCGGAGAGACCTTCCATGCGCTGCTCAACATTTGTCCGCATCGCGGTGCGCCGCTCTGTGAGGGGCCGCAATGCGGGACGACCGCGCCGGTCGACGAAGCGCGGTTCATCTATCACCGGGAAAACGAGATCGTGCGCTGCGCCTGGCATGGCTGGGAGTTCGACATCAAGACGGGTTCGGCACTTGTCGACCCGAGCGTGCGGGCGCGGACATTCCCCGTCATGGTCGAGGACGGCAACATCTATGTGACCGCGTAACGGTCATGATCAGCAGCTCGATGAAGAAGGCGAAAGCAAGGGAAGAAGAGTTGGCAAGTCGACGTGCATGACGAGGGTTAATTATAACGCGGAAAAAAAACCGCCAATGGGAGAACGAAAATGTCGGAATCTGAGTACAAGCTTCGCATCGCGCAAAGTCTGATCGGTCGCGGCAAGGTCTCGCGGCGTGACTTCATCCATCTAGGGTTGGCGGCAGGCCTCACCATCGCGGCCGCAGATAAGCTCTTTGTCACGGAGGCACGAGCAGAACCGCAGCAAGGTGGCTTTGCAAAGCTCGGCATGGCGCATGGAGCGACTACAGATTCCATTGATCCGGCCGGGTATCCCGACACTTTCTCGCAAACCGCCTTTTCAGGCGCTATGTCCAACAGCCTGACTGAGGTGGATGCGAAGGGCGGCATACAGCCAGACCTGGCAGAAAGCTTCGAATCTTCCAATGACGCCAAGACATGGGTCTTCAAGCTGCGCAAGGGCGCGACCTTCCACAATGGCAAAAGCGTGACCGCAGACGATGTCGTGACCTCCATGCGGTATCACATGGGCGCCGACACCAAATCTGCGGCCAAGCCTTTGCTTGCGTCTGTGAAGGACATTAAGGCGGACGGCCCAGAAACGGTTGTCTTCACACTCGACAGCGGCAACGCCGATTTCCCCTACATTATGAGCGATTATCATCTCGTGATCATGCCTAGCGTGGACGGGAAAGCCGATTGGGCATCAGGGGCCCGAACCGGCGCATTCGTGCTTGAGAATTTCCAGCCCGGCGTTTCGGCCAAGCTCAAGCGCAACCCAAATTATTTCAAGAACGGCAAGCCTTACCTGGATGAGGTGGAGTTCGTCGCCATTACGGATTTGGCCGCACGCATGGCTGCGCTCTCGACCGGGGAAGTGGATTACATCGGCCGCGCCGACCTGAAAACACTCGGCATGTTGAAGCGCAATCCGAAAATCGACATCATCGAGATCACCGGCTACGGGCATTATACCTTGCCGATGAACGTCACCATGGCGCCTTTCGACAATCCGGATGTGCGCATGGCAATGAAGTGGGCGATCAACCGACAAGAGATCGCCGACAAGATTTTCCTCGGCCATGCTACCGTTGCCAATGACGATCCAATCGCGCCGGCGATCAAGTTTTACAAGAACCCGGAGCCGCAACACAGTTTCGATCCCGAAAAGGCCCGCCATCATCTGAAGAAGGCGGGGATGGAAAAGCTGAAGGTCGATCTCTCGGTCGCCGACGCCGCTTTCGCTGGGGCGGTAGACGCGGCCGCACTCATTCGCGAGACGGCCGCACAGTGCGGCATCGACGTCAATGTGGTGCGCGAGGCCGAGGACGCCTATTGGGACAATGTCTGGCTCAAGAAGCCCTGGTGCGCTTCCTATTGGAGCGGTCGCGCCACCGCCGACTGGATGTTCACGCAAGCCTTCGCAGCCGAATCCAGCTGGAACGAGTCCTTCTGGAAGAATCCCCGCTTCAACGAATTGCTCGTCCAGGCCCGAGCCGAGACGGATGAGGCCAAGCGCGCCGCCATGTATGCCGAAATGCAGCAGCTGACCCATGATGATGGCGGTACTATCGTGCTGGTGTTCAACAACTTCGTCAGCGCCAAATCCAAGAAACTGGCGCATGGCGATGTGGCGCCGAATTGGGAAAATGATGGACTGAAGATGGCTGAGCGCTGGTGGATCGCTGTGGCATAGGGGTGTTTGCCAACCGCGCCGCCCGCACCGCGGACGGCGCGCTCTTGGGACTGCGCGCATGCGTGTGAATCCGGTCGCAAAAACGGTTATGCAACGGTTGGGCCTCGGCCTGATCACTTTGTTCGTCGTTTCCATCATCATCTTTTCGGCGATCGCAATGCTGCCTGGCGACTTCGCCAAGGCGACGCTCGGTCAAGCCGCTACCCCCGAAACAGTCGCGGCCCTTCAACACGAGATCGGCCTCGATCGCCCGCCAATCGCACGCTATTTCAGCTGGATTGGTAAGATGGCACAGGGTGATTTTGGTTCCTCCTTCGCCAGCCGGACCGGCTACCGGCGGACCGTCGCGGAGATCATCGCACCTCGGCTCTACAACACCATGTTCCTGGCCGTCATGACCGCGCTCATCGCGGTGCCGCTGGCATTGGGATTGGGCATTCTTGCGGCCCTCTACCGCAACAGCTGGTTCGATCGGCTTGTAAACACGGTGACGCTTACAACAATCTCGTTCCCTGAATTCTTCGTCGCCTACATGCTCGCCTTCCTGATCATCTCGCGCGATACGTTCGCCGGCACGGAGTTCGCACAGTCTCTACCCGTCTGGCTGGCGGCGTCGATCAACTGGACCCTGAATGTCGTACCGAAGTTCCCGACCCTGGCCAATATCAGCGACCAGACTCCGTTTTGGGAGCATGTCTGGCGTGCGGCTCTGCCGTCCATCACGCTTACACTCGTCATCGTCGCTCACATGATGCGAATGACGCGCGCGGCGATCATCAACATGCTTTCAAGTCCCTATATCGACATGGCTCGGTTGAAGGGAATGACGCCAATGGTGGTCGTGCTCCGGCACGCTTTGCCAAACGCCTGGGCCCCGATCGTGACGGTTGTCGCCTTCAATCTTGCCTACCTCATCGTCGGCGTCGTGGTCGTAGAGGTAGTGTTCGTCTACCCCGGTGTCGGCCAACTGATGGTCGATGCCGTGAAATCGAGAGACGTACCGGTCGTGCAAGCCTGCGCCCTTGTCTTCGCCGCCACCTACATCCTGCTCAACCTGATCGCCGATATCATTTCGATCGCAACCAATCCAAGGCTTTTGCACCCAAGATGACAAATGCGGAGCCCCTCATCCAGACCAGCAGAGCGCCCAGGGTAAGGCGCACACGCCGATCTCGCATGAGGACAGCGCTGAAGAAGGCGCCGCTCAGTGCCTGGTTCGGCATGGTTGTAACCCTCTGCTACGTTTTGGTCGCTCTATTTGCGCCTCTCATCGCTCCTTATCGAGAGACGCAGGTCTTTAGCGAGGCATTCGCGCCGTGGAGCCACGAGTTTATGTTCGGGACTGACCAACTCGGTCGCGACATGCTCACTCGACTCATCTACGGGGCTCGCAACACGATCGGCATCGCCGTCGCCACAACGATCATATCCTTTGCAGCGGGTGTGACGCTCGGCTTGCTGGCGGCAATGTACCGGGGGTGGCCAGACCAGATATTGTCACGTGCGGTGGACGTGTTGATGTCGATCCCAAGCCTGATTTTTGCGCTGATGCTGCTCTCGATATTCGGCTCTTCGATCACCAGTCTCGTCTTGATCATCGCATTGCTGGATTCTACGCGCGTGTTTCGTCTGGCGCGGGCCGTTGGCCTGAACGTGGTGGTTATGGAGTATGTCGAGGCCGCGCAATTGCGCGGCGAAGGTCCCGCATGGATTCTCCGCAAGGAAATCCTGCCCAACATCCTGCCGCCGCTCATCGCGGAATTTGGTCTGCGATTCTGTTTTGTGTTTCTGACCATTGCAGCATTGTCGTTCCTGGGCGTCGGTATACAGCCGCCATCGGCTGATTGGGGGTCGATGGTGCGGGAAAACGCAACTCTGATCACCTATGGCGATGTCACGCCGCTGCTGCCGGCCGGCGCCATTGCCCTCCTGACGGTAGCGGTGAACTTCGTCGTGGACTGGTTTCTACATTCAACCAGCGGACTTCGTGATGAAAAGTAGCAGTGTCACGGCGCGCGAAAAGGGAACAGATCTTCTCAAGGTCCGGGACCTCCACGTTGAAGGCTTCTCGGACGAGCGCTGGCACCCGATCGTTCGGGGCGTGGATCTCTCGCTTAAACGCGGAGAAGTGCTTGGCCTCATCGGCGAATCCGGCGCCGGGAAGTCGACCATCGGCCTTGCGGCAATGGGTTATGCCAAGCCGGGGTGCCGTATTACCCAGGGCTCTGTGCTGTTCGACGGGGTCGATCTTTTGTCAATGAGCGAAGCCCGCCGTCGGCGGCTGCGGGGCTCCCGCATCGCCTATGTGGCGCAAAGCGCAGCCGCCTGGTTCAACCCGGCTCACCGGCTCCTGGATCAGACCGTGGAAACGGCGGTTGCGCACGGGATCGCCAGCAGAGACAAGGCCAATCGCGACGCTATTGACCTTTATCGACGCCTCCAGCTTCCAGAACCTGAGACCATCGGCTTCCGGTATCCGCATCAGGTGTCCGGTGGTCAGTTGCAGCGAGCCATGACGGCCATGGCCATGGCTTGCCGGCCCGACCTGATCGTGTTCGATGAGCCGACCACTGCGCTCGATGTGACGACGCAAGTGGAGGTCCTGGCCTCGATCCGCAGGATTGTTGAAGATTTCAACACAGCAGCGATCTACGTCACACACGATTTAGCCGTGGTGGCGCAAATGGCGGACCGGATCATGGTTCTGCGCCATGGACAAACGGTCGAGGAAGCCGACACACGGCAGATGCTCACTACCCCTACCCAGGAATACACCCGGACCCTCTGGGCCGTGCGCAAGCTCGCCAAGCCGGAGATTCGGACCCAGGACCATTTACTCGCCATCGACAATGTCACCGCGGCTTATGCCGGAAGGGTTAAGGTGCTGGTGGACGTGTCCATCAAGGTTCCGCGCGGCCGGACGGTAGCAGTCGTGGGCGAATCAGGGTCGGGGAAATCGACGCTCGCGCGCGTCGTTACCGGTTTGCTGCCTGCGATGTCCGGATCGATGTCGTTTGATGGCAAGCCGCTTACCCTCTCCTTGAAGGGACGTTCGAAAGACCTGCTGCGCCGCATCCAAATGGTCTATCAATCGCCGGACAGCGCCCTTAACCCTCGCCAGACTGTGGAGGAGATAATTTCGCGTCCGCTCGAATTCTACTTAGGCCTGAAGGGGCAGCAGCGCGACGAGCGGGTCGGCGAGCTCATGCACATGATCGAGATGGACGAAAGCTTCCTCGACAGACTGCCCGGTGAATTGTCCGGTGGCCAAAAGCAGCGGATCTGCATAGCCCGCGCGCTCGCTGCCAATCCGGAGCTCATCATTTGTGACGAGGTCACTTCGGCACTGGATCAGATTGTGCAGGAAGAAATCTTGAAGCTCCTAATGCGCCTGCAGCACGAACTCGGCATCAGCTACATCTTCATTACCCACGATATCGCGACGGTAAGAGCGATTGCTGACGAGGTCGTGGTTATGCACAAAGGGCAGGTGGTGGAGCAGGGTTTGAAAACCGAGATACTGGCGCCACCCCACGCAGCCTACACCGAACTGCTTCTCTCCTCGGTGCCGCAGATGGATCCGGACTGGCTCACGGGCCTGCTTGCTCGACGCAACCCAATTTTCAAATAGCAATAGAAGCGGTACCGGCATTCGCCGACTATCTTCCGGTTCTCGGTTAGCCGAAACTCAGGGCCATCTTCGAGCTAAGGGTTGTCGCGGCGATTTAGCCGCGCCAACGGTCCCCTTCGACGCCCTTAGGAACGCGTGGCCCCGTCTTCCGTTGACTGCGATGCCATCCACCTTGATACGTAGAACGGAGTACGATCCGGACAGACGGATCCTCTCTGTATGGCTAATGACCAGCGACAAGCGTTATGATTTCGAGGATGTACCGCCCGAAACCTTTGATGCATTTCGATCCGCCTTCGCCAAGGGGCGGTACTTCAACAGCCACATCCGCAATCATTTCCGATACCGCCGAAGCGACAGCTAACAGAATTCAAGCGTATACTTTCTAGAGGGCGGCTTGCCACGCCTGCCTTCCATGAGCGGCCGTCCGCAAGGGCCCATGTTCGTCATTCACAGCGAGGCAGGCCGGAGCCCACAACCTAGCAAGATGTTCGGCAAACGCGAATTGCGAGCCTGCGGTGGGCGGTCAGGGGCGGCGCGCCAAATAGTTAATGATCCACTTGCAGTGTCTCTAGTTCGCCAGACCCACCATACGGGATCATACGAAGGATATGGGTTGGCTAACCATCCAGTAAGCCATTGGTTTATGCGACCAGCATTCTTTTCCACTTCATTGCTGTCGTGGGGAGGCGGCCTCATGTCGGCTTGTCCAACAGGGGTGTGCTCCTCGTAGGATAGGCGTTCACCAGCCTGACGACAGCGGCATCGACCGTGACGGGAGTGCCGAGGTTCACGGTTACACGGTTTTCCTGGATGTGGGTGACGTTGCCGATCAACTCGATGTGCTGTCCCTTCTGCAGCTTCGTTGTTTGGTTCACGACCGAGTGGGGTTGCCCATAGGAGGGTATGGAAACGCTCACCCGGTCCTCAGTGACACGCTTGAGCACTGTTGCGGTGATTACGACCTCGTCGCCGATGTTGATGCCCTTTGCCATTCCCATGATTCTGGGGCGGCCAACGGCTTCGTCAAGCGAGCGGTAATGTGTCACGGCGCAGAGGAACAAACGACCGTGCGGCCATGCCTGGAAGGCATGGCGCCTCCTATCATTTGAATTGCAGCTGAGGACCGAGGATCTGCGTACCGGCATGTATGAAGGCTGCCCACCGCAGGCGATCGGGCTTGGCGCTGCCACGTTCACTGCACCCTTTTGGGTGGCGGAGTGGGGGGTGCGAAGTACGGGTGCCAACAACTCCTCCGCCGTCGCTGGAACCTTTTTCAGCGGCGCGGATTCCTCTGCATGACAAAAACCCCTGAAGTTGCCCCACCCATTCTCGCCGAGACCAGCCCCGACCGACCTGTTAATTGCGAGGTCGCTCTGGAAACTGCCTTCGCGGCCCTTGTCGCCAACTCCACGGCCCAAGGGTGGACGCCGGAAGAGACGGCCGAGACGCTGCACAAGCTCGCTGTTGAGCATCTCGAACAGCTCAAGGCCACAGCGGCCTGACCGCTCCGGCCCCCGTCGGACCTGTCATCCCGGCTCGGCCGCCGATCCTCAATGGTAAGCAAAAGCCAGCATTGTCGTTCCCCATCCGATAACAGGCAGGACGGACGAAACAACGTTAGGGTACCGGCAAGCCTGTCCGAAAATCGGGTGTCACCGGAAGCGAGCGCTTATGAGCGGTGCTGAAATACGCATCAAGGATTCGCCTCCGCGCCGCCTCGTTGATTTCCTTACCTTCGAGGAAATCGTCGATCTGATCATATGTGATCCCATATGCATCTTCGTCAGGACGAAGTGGGACAAGGTTCTCCAAATCTGCTGTCGGCACCTTGTTGACAAGTTCGGAGGGAGCGCCCAGGTGCGCTGCCAGGGCGCGCACCCTGCGTTTGTTTAGCCCGGAAAGGGGAAGGACGTCAGCGGCGCCGTCGCCGAATTTGGTGAAGAAGCCCATCATTGCCTCGGCCGCATGATCGGTGCCTATGACCAGTCCTCGGCTGCCAGCAGCGAGCGCGAATTGGGCAATCATGCGCTGACGGGCCTTGATGTTGCCCAGCACGAAATCCTCCCGATGGGCATCCCCGAGTTCCACGCCAGCCACCTTGATCGAGTCAAGCATTGCGTCGGCCGCCGGTTTGATGTCGAGTCTGTGCACTTCGTCCGCCCCAATGGTGTCGAGTGCTCGCTGAGCGTCCCTCTCGTCGGCCTGTGTGCCGTACGGCAGCCGGACAGCAAGAAACTTGGCATCGTATCCTGAGCTCCGCAGTTCGGCTACGGCTCGTTGAGCCAGAAGTGCGGCCGCGAGCGAATCCACCCCGCCGCTGATGCCCAGCACATACGTGCTGAGGCCGGCTGCACGCAGGTAGGTGCCAAGAAAGTCGCTGCGCCGGCGCGCCTCCACTGCGGCATCGAAATCTGGAGCGACGCCCAAGGCGCTGATGATGGCTTCTTGTTCTGTCATGTCGAGATATGCTCCTGTCATCCCTTGATTCATGGCAGTCGTTGGTGCCCCCGATTCAGGTTTGGCAACCCGGTCTCGTTCTGCGTGGGAAACCGGAAAATGTTTCAATAACCGAGCCCATGCCGTCAGACCAGGGCGGTCGCTCATCACCTTGGCCGAAGGGGAATTCTGGTCCTTTTAACCGTGTATCGCATCCGACCACCTTAAGGGGCATCGCACCGCGTCCACGCCAAACCTCGATCGAGACGCTTGCGTGCTGTGGATCAAGCTCGCGACGGTGAAATGCGAGATAGCCGCTAGGGCGAATGAGGAGCAAGCTCCCGTGGGCTGCGCCGAGTTTCCGCGCAACGTGTCCTTGGAATCGACAAGCACAGACGCCTCAGAGGCGCCGCCCAGTTCGCTTGATCTGCCCTTGCATTGCGCCAACCCGAGCGCTACATACTGAACCACATGGTTCAGCATGTAAGAGCCCCTCTCGATGCCTCGTTCGCCGCGCTCTCGGACTCCACCCGACGCGGCGTTCTCGAGCAGCTCGGACGTGCGGACGCTTCGATCACGGAGCTTGCCGAGAAATTCCACATGACCTTAACCGGCATGAAGAAGCATGTGGGCGTGCTGGAGCAGGCGGGGCTGGTTGTCACGAAGAAGGTTGGGCGCGTGCGGACCTGCAAGCTCGGCCTTGGCGGACTGGAGGAGGAGGCGGCATGGATCGAGAGATACCGGCAACTCTGGGACGCACGCTTCGACGCGTTGGACAAGGTGGTCGAGGAATTGAAACGCAAGGAGAAAGTCGATGGACAAAAGAAGAAACAGTGAGCCTACCCCCTCGAACAACCGCACGACGGTGGAACGGACGTCGGAGCGTGAGTTGGTCGTCACACGAAGCTTCGATGGCCCGGCGCGCGTCGTGTTTGAGGCTTGGACCAAACCCGAGCTGTTCAAGCTATGGTGGGTGCCGAAGTCGACGGGCATGGTGCTGCGTTCCTGCGAGATGGACGTTCGTGTAGGGGGCGGGTACCGTTTGGTGTTCGGACATGATGCCTCGAATACTGACGAGTTCTTCGGCAGGTATATCGAGGTGACACCGTACTCTCGCCTTGCTTGGACCAATGACGAAGGCGGTGACGCGGGATCGCTCACCACGGTGACTTTCGAGGAAAAAGGGGGCAAGACGCTGCTGGTCATGAATGAGCGCTATCCGTCGAAGGAAGCTCTCGACGCCGCCGGCACCGGGGCAGCTGATGCGATGGGCGAGGCATTCGACCAACTGGACAAGCTTCTCGTCACGCTGCACGGCAGCGCCGGGCGTTCATGAAGTCTTAGATCCCGCGCTCGGCCGCATAGGCTGTCACCTGCGGTGTCCCCTAGCTCAGGGAGCGTCGAGGTCGAGCGCTTCACTGGGCATTTGGCTCGGTGCGCCTAGGCGAGGGGCTGCCAGTTGAGCGCGGCGGCCGAGGACATTGAGACCGTCGATGAGTTACTGAGGCCGAGCCGGCACAGGATGCTCTCGACCTTCAGCGAAGCGGCCAAGCGCAGCACCCCCGCTTGATGCCAAGGCCTGAACGACCTCCGCCTTTAGGTCGGCGCTAGACATCACTCAAATGAACCGCGGCGACACGAGATTGCATGGAAGACCTACGCGCAAGAACGATGCCTCGGCCAACGTGGACAGAGATCCCGACGAATGGGTGAGCGGTGATGACCCGATGACCTCAGTTGCAACCGCCATAGCGGCTCGCGTCTCCGGGTGAGCGGCGCGTTCGATCACCCGGGGCGTTGTCGGGAAAAATTATCTACGATTCCCCTCGGAGGTGTCGTTGTTGTCCACCACGGGATTGAGCTCAGACGCAAAATTCACTCGCATGTTGCAGACCAGTCCCGATTTAAGGAACTTCAGAGTGACACGTCCTGAGGTGCGGGACGCGAATACACGCTCGAGAAGCTGCGTGCCGAAGCCCTTTCGCTCGACAGGTTCCACAGCCGGACCTCCCCGTTCGCGCCATTCTAGATCCAGCCAGCGATGCTGTTTTTGACCGAGAAGCTTCCACTGAATCGACACCGTGCCTGTATCGTTCGACAGCGCTCCATACTTTAGCGCATTCGTCGTAAGCTCATGAAAAGCCAGAGCGGCTGAAACAGCGACGTTCGGTGGAACCCAAACAGACTCGCCACTGATCTTGAAGCGCTCGATCGGAGCGTGTGAGCGGATTGATGTGGCAATCAGATCCTTGAGGTCGGCGCCACTCCAGTTCTGCTGCGTCAGCAGGTCGTTAGCCTTGGCCAGCGAGACGAGACGGCTGGAGAGCGTGCGTCCTGCTTCGGGCAAACTTGTGGCGTTGCGGAGTGTCTGGGTGGCAATGGACTGAACCACAGCAAGGATATTCTTCACGCGATGGTTCAGCTCGTTGGTCAACAGTTTCAGGTGCTCCTCACCGCGTTTGCGGTCCGTGATGTCGAGACTGATTTGTACGGCGCCTATAATGTCGCCGACCGGGTTGCGAATTGGACGTGCGCTGGAAAGTAGAAAGCGCTCGGCCCCTGATGGCAGCGTGTAGGCGAACTCTTCATGATCGGTCAGCTGCCCGCGCATGGCGCGGCTAAGTGGGCGGTCTTCGCGGCTCACTATGTGGCCGTCCTTGACGGCCACGGTGTCGATGACGAGCTCGGGCCTGCCGAAGGACTTGTGCGCATCCGTCGGCAGGCCCATGAGTTCGGCCGCGAAGCGGTTGCGGATCACCTGAAGGGCTTTCGGATCATAAGTAAACCAGACCGCCGCCGGCGCTGTCTCCAACACCGCCTCCAACTCATACCGCCGTTCGGCGATCGCACGCTCTGCGTCCACCATCGCCTGAGCGATGGTGGCGAACTCCGTAACGGAAGTCGACAGGGGTTTGACGCTGCGGCCATGACCGAGCGCCTCGGCCCGGGTCGCCAGTTCAGCGGTGGCCTGTGTAAATCTCTTGCCGACGATATATCCGAGAGCAACGGAAACAAGGAGCGACAGGAGACCTATCGCGCAAATCGCCACAAGTGAGCGCCAAAGCGGCGCCTGCGCCGCTGAAAGAGGCACGTTTGCGGTGTAGAACCAATCAGAGTATGGGGATCTGTAGTAGCCGGCCAGCAGCGTCACCCCTTCGAAGTTGGGGGACGTAAAGGAACCGGAGCGCCCAACGATCTTTGCCACGTATTCGGGCAATCCGCGCTTTCCGGTCCATTCGTCGTGCAACTTGGAACGTGCCACGTAGTTTCCGTCGCGATCTCCCACGCCCACAGTCCATCCTTCCGGTACGGCCGGCATCAAAACATCGCGGATCCGGGCAGTCGGTACAGAAAGCGAAAGAAGCAGGTCCTCCCCTTTCGGGGCGGGCACCCGGATGGCAACAGCAAAGCGGTATTCGCCTGACCCCTTGCCGGTGAAAACATCGCTGACGAAAACACCTGAGCGGTTGAGTTTCTCGCGGTCCACAGCAGCTATCGATTCCACGGACGGCAAAGCGGCGCCGTAGCCGATTTCGGTGTTCATCAGCTGATTGCGGCCAAGATCGCGCAGGACAATCGTCCGGTCCGTCCCATGGACAAGATCGAGCGCCTCGCGGTGGAAGGCTCGCAGATCGCCATTGGCGAGCGCGGCGGATTTGGAAAGGCCGTCGAGAATGGTTTGGAGATTTGCGAGCTCGCCTTCTACAACGAGCGACACCTGTCGAGCCGTTTGCACGGCATCCTGCTCAAAACGATATCGTTCGTGCAGGGCATACTGGCCTAGCAAATAGCCGGCAAACAGCCAAACCGGGATAACCGCGGCGGCGATCAAACCAAGCAGGTGCGATCGAACTGATCGACGAGGCAAGTCCATATCCCGTGCCGCCTCAGGAACGCTCAACCATAGTCAGCGGGCCAGGAACAGCAAGCGTTAGTTCAAGCGAATATAGTGCCGTTGGACCCTGGTCCGGCGAAGCGGGCGCTGTCGTCTCGCTTGCCGGCTTGCGCGGGCCCATCAAGGTCGAGCCCAGAACCGGTCCGCCTTTGCCCTTCAACTCCGCAAGCTTTGGATTGCGGCAGCAGGGTTGTCGCTGCCGTAGCAGCCATCTGCAAATCAGAAGGGCGATGGCGTTCAGGTGCGAGCACAATGCTAGGCAGAGACGGGTGTGGACATGCAGCCTCTCTTTATCGCGAGACTGTGACGTTGGGCACTTCAGCTACGATCCTTACCCCTTGATCGGACCACTCGCGGTATAACGACCCCTGAAGCTGTCGCCGTATTGTAGCTTCGGTCATGAGTGTCCCGAAACCCTTTCGCCGAGGCGTGGGTGGGGGCGGTCCGCCGGTCTCCTGCCACTCGAGGATGAAACCATTATTCTGGGGTCTGGCTTGCCATTTGATTTGTAGCTGACCCGTCTCTTTCGAAAGCGAGCCGTGGGAAGCGGCGTTGACTGCTAGTTCATGAATGAACAGCGCCAAGGGCTGAACAGAATGCGCTGCAAGCATGACATCAGGACCGTCCAGCAGAGCGCGAGTCGCTCCGTACGGCTCAATCTGAGACGAGATTGTTTCCTGCAATGGAATCTCGTGCCAGCCCCGCTGCGACAACAAGCCATGCGCCCTAGCCAGGGCCTGTATGCGCCTTTGGACCGAGGCGGCATATAGCGCGGGGTCGTCAGATCTCGTCAAGCGTACGATGCTGTCGACAAGGGCAAGTACATTGTTGGCTCGATGGTCCACCTCCAAAAGCAACCGATGCTCTGACGCTTCTAGGCTCTCGATCCTGCGAAAATCTGTGCGGTCTATCTGAGATGCGAAATGGTAAACCAGACGGCCATCGTCGTCATGGATTGGACTGATGTGCAGCAGATTCCAGAACGCCGATCCATCTTTCCGGTAATTCAACAACTCGACGTTGATCTCACGGTCCTCCTGCAATCCTGCTCGGATCTCGGCGATGGCCGCAGGGGATGTGGCTGCGCCTTGAAGAAACCGGCAATTGCGTCCAAGTACCTCACTTGCCCCATAGCGCGTGAGGTTCAGAAAAGCCTGGTTCGCTAGTACGATAGGAAAATCTTCCTGGGTGGCGTCAGTCACCACCATCGGCATTCTCGTCCGTTGTAGGGCTATCGCAGCCAGTTCCTTTACATCAGGCATAGCGCGATCAGTAACGGCGACCGGGTCATCACCGTGGAGACCGGATGTGCCTTCGTTGTCCATCGATGTTTCCCTGAGCTGACATGAGCTCAGGAACAACGTCGATGGAACTAAAACGTTTCCCTTGGAAATGGTCAGTACACCTCACCGTCCTTCAAAGCTTCGGTGGCTGTTCGAAGGCAAAAGGTGCAATCAACTGCGGAGAATGGCGTTTATCACCCGCCGCCATTCGTCCCTAATGAGGAAGGTGTGCAATGAGGTTAGCGCAGGGGGTGGGTGGCACGGCGCCGGCACGTGGCTCTTCCTGCTCCTCTGGAACATTTCAGATGCCGCACACGTTGGTTCTGATCAACCGAGGAGAAGGACGATGCACAAGGACGAAGTGAAGGGCTCAGCAAAGAAGCTGCGCGGCGAGGTAAAGGACAAAGTCGGAAAGGCAACGGGCGACGACAAGCTTCGCGCTGATGGGGCCGCCGACAAGGCCGAAGGCAGCCTGCAAAAAGGGGTTGGCAAGGCGAAGGACGCAATTCGGGACGCCTTGAAGGATTGAACGCCGAGCTTGACGACGCGGCGATGTTGCGAGGGTTCAGGCTGCTGGGCTGACTATCACCAAGGGAAAGGCCGCCTTCTATGACGACGGCCCCCCTGGGCTGTTCACTACGCTGTCGCCGATGCGTCCTCATTGATGTTCATGGACTTTTCGCTCAGATGCAGCGGGAGGATGGCAAGAAAGCGCGTGGGAATTCGGTGTTCCGGCCACGCCACCTCACGGTTCCTTTTCCATGGACCATGGCACGCGTTCGGCGAGAAAGGCGGCAAACGTCTTCACGGAATGAATTTCGATCTATCCATACGGCCGACATCCATCTCGATTCCCCGTTGCGCTCGCTCGCGCTCAGAAATTCTGAGGTCGCCGAGCTCGTCGGTGATGCCAGCCGACAGGCATTCGCTGCAATAGTGGACCTTTGCCTAGCGGCGCGTGTCGATGCTCTGGTCGGAGATCTTTACGATGGCGACCAGACCTCGATTGTTCCCGACCTCATCCACCAGGGGGACAAGATCTACAAAGCCCGGCTACAAGATGTGAGACCACCATGCCCTGGAACCGTTACGAACTTACAAAATTCGCGGCCAGCGACGATCTGCATATTTGGTTTGGGGTATATTATTGTAGCCACCGATTAAAGCGCGCGCTATTCGCCGGCGCACGCCAGAACCGGCCAGTCAGCTAAGCATGGCCTTTGACGATCCATACGACTTGGCGCGCTTTCGTGCCGCCCAGGAGCCGGTCTTCGAAGCCGCCCTGGCCGAGCTGCGCGCTGGCCGCAAGCATTCCCACTGGATGTGGTTTGTTTTCCCGCAGCTGCGCGGACTCGGACACTCGCCGAACGCGCAGTACTATGGCATCTCGTCCAAGGATGAAGCGCGGGCGTATCTCGCCGATGCGGTTCTTGGCGAACGCCTGCATCATGCGACAGCCGCGGCTCTTGGTGTAAACGGCCGCTCAGCATACGAAATCTTCGGCTCTCCAGACGATGTGAAGTTCTGCTCATCAATGACGCTGTTTGGCGAAACCGCCGGCGTCGACGGCTCAATCTTCCGCCAGGCACTAGACCGCTTCTTCGGCGGCGAGCGCGACCAGCGCACGCTGGACCTGCTCTGAAACAGCTCGACGCATGCGAGGGTCACGGCGATTCCTGGCAGGCAGCGTGGTTGCCGGCCAAGGCTGCAATCGTCGATGCCCTGCCGCGGCACGTGCCCGCGAAGACGTTTCGACGGCCGCCGCCTTGGGCCCGGGCTAGAGACCCCTAGCACAGGTCTCCACCCCAGCAACGCCGTTAGGAGCAAGAGAGCCGCCTATTTCTGACGAACTCGAATCTCTGCCTCTTGTGCTCGGACCGCGCCAGCCGGTGAGGAGCGCCCTTGGGGGTCCTCATAGAGCTTATTGACCGCTTCATCCTGGTGGATTTTCACGCGCCGTGAAAGCCTCCTTTGATTTAGCAGAGCATAGATGATTATCAAGGCGAGGATGACAGGTCCGACGATACTCAGCGTCCAAATGGTGCCCGGTCCACTCATATAAATTCTCCTTCGCGGCCAAACACCGAGCGCGGGAGAAGGTTCCCCGATTGCTGCGGCTAAGCGCACCTCCTGAGTTCGACAACTTGGACACCGAGGCGGAACGCCTGACCATCCGCATATGAGCGGGCGTACTCTTCAGCTTCGAAGGGCAACGTGAGGGAGCTGCCATAGGCGGTCACACGCACCGACCATTTCCTCTCCCGGATGATTTCAACGGCATGCTGCTCGTGCGGAGCCATGCTTTCCTCCCAGAACTTACGTTGAGGCAGCATCTATAGCGTCGCAAAATTCGTTTGAATGCAAATAATCCGACATGTGGCGTGTCGGAATGCTGAACCGTGCCGGAGCGTTTAGGCCGTTAGCCTTCAGCTGTTCGAGATACTCAATAGCGAGCTTGTGGAGCGTCTCGGCCGTCTCTTCCAGCATCCATCCTTGGGCAATGGACGTAGCCACATCAGTCGTTCCTGCGTCTAACAAGTCTTGGCCGCCTCTTGGAGCTGAAGGTCATACTTGGATGGCGAGATGCAGTGCGACCGTCCGCGATCTGGGTGTCGGGTATCCCGCGCTGGCCTGTCTCCTCGATGGCAATCAATCGGGCGTGGGGATTTCCCACGACTGATACTCCGTCGTTCACCAGGCGCCGTTACCGTAACCTACATAGCAACAAAGGCCTAGCGCGTCGTCCGTTAGCGATACCGAGACGCGAGTTGGGCGCCGCGACCGGCATCGAACAGGGCGCGATTTGCGTCCGCGAC
>NZ_JAPYKS010000020.1:0-121988 GCF_037179605.1 Mesorhizobium salmacidum (SeqCode) | reverse complement strand
TGCCCTCGCAAACGTAGGATGCGACATTTCTACTTTGCAGAGCGAGCGACATTTCTACATCGCCGCCACATTACTTACACAGCCTTTAGTAATGCGACAGTTGCCCCAGTTAGAGATGCGACACTCCCCGCTTCCGAGGCTGGTCAACATGAAGCTGGAAAGGAAGGCTGGCGACTTCACAGCGCCTGGCGCGAGACCGGGCCCATTGCGGAGCCGTCATGCCCTTGGTCACCTTGTCGCAAAAAGAGCTGCATCGTCTCGAAGCCATCCAGAAGATCCGCGACCGACGACTGAGCGTCGTCCAGGCAGCGGAACTCCTTCACCTCAGCCGCAGTCAGTTCACCGGCTGTTGCAGGCCTATGACCAGGACGACGCCGGCGGCCTGGCCTCGAAGAGGCGCAGCCGCCGCGAGAAGCTGCTTGAGCGGCACCAGCTTTGGTTCGAACGCCGGCCGGGCGCCTTGTGACGCAGTGCGCCAGCGCTGCCCCGGGAGTTGGCCGAGGACCATGGGTGTACGCGAGACGCTGCGCAAATTGTGACCGATCGCGAACAGCGAACTGCTCATGGCGAAAGCCGGTTTTCGTCGTCGATGAGTGTCAGCTGAGACGGTGCCGTGTCGCTCCATTGCCAGAGCACGAGGTTGAGATCATTCCTTGTCGCACCAGGCGCGAAGCTCCTGACCAGCAGAGCGCGATAGCCCTTGCCGATCAGATGCCGGGCGAAGGCCTGTGTTTTCGCCTCACCGGCTATTCGCATTTGATCGCGCCAGGTGGGATCGGCCAGCGCGCTGCTGTCCAACTTTTCGGCATTCAGGGCCATCTCGTTACGGCTATCGAAGATGTTACCGATGTCGGCATCGTAGGAGACAAGTGTCGTCGGTTGAAAGCTGCCCGCCTGATTGGCTTCGCGCAGTGCGGTGAGCACCGTCAGTGACGAATATAAGGCTGGAACGCCCCTGGCATTGAAGCGACCGCCGTAGAGCTCCGCTCCTCGGCCTGACAGGGGCTCGGCTGCATAGATAGGATTGAGAGCGCGATAGAGCGGGCCACGATAGCGCATGCGGATGATCAGGCGTGGACGCCGGCATCAACCGCATCGATATATTCGAGCACCTCGTCTGCGCGACCGCTGCGAACGAGTTGCATTGCCGTCATCCCTGAAAAACCAGGAAGAGGTTCTGAGCGGTACCAGGCATAAGCCATCAGGGCCGAGCCAAAACGAGCTTCGACCTTGTTAATGATTTCCACCAACTCGCGCAGCCGGCGTTGCGTCCGATCCGACCGGACCCGATCTTTGCGTTGAATGGCGTCCTTTCCCAATCCTGCTGTACGAGCCACTTCCTCGCTGGTCGTTTGGAAAGTGGCCGCTATCTTGCGAGGGGCGAAAAGTCCATTATCGAAATATTGCGTTAGGCCCACTGCGATCTCCTGCGGCAGGTTATTTGCCCCGTCCACTGACGCTATATAGCGTCGATAAGTGCGGCATTCAAGGTTAGCCAAATTCCCGGCGGAATCGGATAGTCTGGCGACGTGACCCGAAGGGACTTGGCATAATTAATGCTCGCCGCCTCCCGGCGTGAGTTCCGACAGGAATCTGGTCAGCACGCCTGGCTTCTCATCGCGGATCTCGGCGCCGTTCCGGCGCGCGATCGCGGCGCGCACAAGCTTGGCGCCGAGATAGCGGAACGGTTCCGGCGGCATCGTCTTGCGCCGATCGAGCCCCACCAGCCCACTGCCGCTCCAGCGATCCTTCCGTTCCAGCACAAGGCTGGCGAGAATGCGGCCGCCGATCGGGGTCTGGGCAATGCCGGTCCCGTTGTAGCCCATGCCAAAGACAATGTTGGGATGACCGTTCAAGTGATCGAAGACGGGGACATGCTCCGGCACGCAGTCGACAGGGCCCGCCCAATCATAGTCGATCGGCACCCCTCGCAGCTCGGGGTAGACGCGGCCCAGCTCCCGAATGTTGTCGCGTCCACGTTCTGGGCTGCGGTTGAAGCTTTGGCCGAATTTGCCGGCATAGGCGATGTTGCCGCTGCCGCGACCGAAGACCACGCGGCCCTTCGGGGTGCGCTGGTAGTAGAGGACCTGGCGCTGCGAGTCGCAGATGGAAGCTCCGTCACGCCAGCGGATCCGGTCGAGCAAGTCAGGGATTTCCGCAGTCGCGACCACCTGGCTTGCGACCACGTAAAGATGCCGTCGAAGTTCGGGCAGCGCCGACAACCACGCATTGGCCGCCAGCACGACCTTCTCGGCACGCACTTCACCCTGCGCGGTCTGGACCTGGCAGGTCCTGCCCGGCAGGATTTCGGTGACGGGACTGCGCTCATGGACGACCACGCCGCGAGCGATCGCCAGGTCGCGCAGGCCGGTGGCCAGCTTGGCTGGATGGACGGTCCCGGCGTTCGGCTCGACAACGCCGGCATAGGATGCGGAAGACCCGGTCCGCTGCTTGATCTCCTCGCCGGTCAGCTGCCGGAAGCGATTGGCCCCGGCCGCCTCGGTCATCGCGACAGCGCGGTTCCAAGCCCCCTCTTGGGCGGAGGAACTGGCCGTCCATAGCCAGCCGTCGAGACGAAGATCCATATCGATCGTGCCGTCGCGCTGAAGTTTCTCCAACTCGGCGATGGCATCGACGCTATCGGCGCAAAGCTCACGCCCCTCCTCCTCGCCGACAACGGCGCTGATCTGGTCGAGCTCGGCGAACCAGGAATGCACCTGTCCGCCATTGCGCCCTGAAGCGCCGGAGCCGCACTGATCCGCCTCAACCACCATGATACGGGTTTCGGGAGCTAGATCGCGGATTCGCAACGCCGTCCACAGCCCGGTATAGCCGCCACCGACGATCACCACGTCGGCCCGCTCGCCGCCGACCAAGGGTTGCGTCGCCGGGGCAGCGGCAATGTCCTGCAGCCAGAACGACCGATCGGCTGGCGCCGCGACTGCCGGCTGTCTCATCCGTAAAATGGCCATGTCAGACCCTCGTCTCGCGATTGATCACGTCGGCATATTTCAGCGGCAGCCAGTCTGGGATCGGGCGCGGCTCCTGCGGGAAGCCGCCGAGATGCGTGCAGGTCCTGCTGGCATAGAAAGAAGCTTTTCGCATGGCTCCATCGGCGTCGAGACCCGCGAAACAGAACGCGGTGATGAAAGTGGCGATAAAGCTGTCTCCCGCCCCACACGTGTCGACCACGGCGGTCGGCGACGCCTCGGCGTGGCGAACGCCTTGGCTGTCGCAGAAATAGGCGCCCCGGCTGCCGCAGGTAAGCACGACCTGGCGCGCACCAGCCGACCGCAGCGCGGCTATGACGGGCTCGACCGGCACGCTCGGCTCGTCTGGACCGGAGGCGAAGACGAGAGGCACGCCCTGCAGCGGCAAGGCCAGATGCGCGGTCGAGACGTCGACACTGAACGGCACATGCTCGCGAACCAGGCGGCGCACGAGATCGTTGTTGGCGTTGGTGCCCAGATGCACCCAGTCGGCTTTCGATACGACCCCCCAGTTGTGCGGCGCGGGCATGTAGTTCTCGCCGACGCCGAAGGATTCGAACAGGAAAGTACGGTCGCCCGACTGGTCGCGCAGCAGGGTCACCGCCGTATCGCCGGGGATCATCTCGACGTCGTCGCGGAACAGTCCGGCGGTCTCGACCTCGCGGAGCGTTATCTCGCCTTCCGGATCATCGCCCACGGCGCCGAAATAGCGCACACTCCAGCCATTGCGTCGCCATTGAACGGCAACGTTGAGGGCGTTCCCGCCCACGGTCAGGAGGTCCTTGTTGAGATAGACGTCGAGGCAGTTGTCACCGACAGCGACCAGGTTGGGCGATGCTCTTCCGGTCATGCTGCTGTCGACGCCCACGTCATGTGGGGCTCAATGGCCTTGAGATTGCGGTTCCATGCCGCAACCGGGTCGAGCGCGTAGGAGCCGTTTCCGAACGGCTCGAAGGTCATTTTTCCCCGATAACCCGACGCTGCGAGCTCGTGGAGATACTGGCCGATCGGAAGCTTCCCGTCACCCCAGACAAGGTGTCCCGCGGGGAGCCCGTCGACAATCTGGACATGTGCCAGGCGCGGCCCGAACAGCCTGACATAATCGGCCACGGTGTCGCCGGCCGTGGCCATGCCGACCGTGTCCAGGACCACGTCTATGGTGTCGGCGCCGATCTGGTCGAGCATTCGGCGCAGGCCCGACGCATTGGTGACGACGTTGGTTTCGACGCGGTGCAGCGGCTCGAGCAGGCAGCGCACGCCGACCGAGGCCGTATAGGCGGCGATCTCTGCAAGCGACTGGGCTGACCGCGCCCATGCGTCTTGGGGCGGGTCGTGTTCGTATCCACGCCCGGACGTCAGGAACAGATATTTGGCGCCCAGTTCAGCGCATATGTCGGCCGCGTGGCAGAACCGCCTGACACTGTCGCGGCGGTATGCGCCGGCGCCCGACGCGATGTTGATCGGATAGATCACCTGCTCGGGCGTGAAGCCGTTGCGCGCAACAATGTCCCGAACCGATCGAACTTGCGCGTCGGTCGCATGAAACAGGTCGAGATGCGGTGCGATGCCCCAAAGCTCGATCTCCTTGAAGCCGAAGCCGCGAAGGATCTCGGCAACGTGTTCGAACGCGTAATGCTGGAAGGCGAAGTGGGCCCCAATCAGTTGGTCGACCTTGATCTGCGGCATGGACGTCTTTCCCGGTGATTTATTTGCCGATGCCTTCGGAGAGGCCGCGGATGAAATACCGCTGTGCGGCGAAGAACAGCAGGACGATCGGCAGGGCCGAGATCGTCATCGCCGCGAAGACGACGCCGTAATTTGTGCCGTTCTTGGACATCAGCGAGGTGAGGCCGACGGGCAGCGTCTGCACCGCCGATCCGTTGGTGAAGACCATCGCGAACAAATATTCGTTCCAGGCGAATAGAACGTGGAGGATGATGCAGGAGATGATGATCGGCTGGCACAGCGGCAGGATGATGCGCCAGAAGATCTGCCCCTCGCTGGCGCCGTCGATGCGGGCCGCCTCGTCGAGATCCTTCGGCAGCCCAAGCATGTAGGCGCGGATCAGGAAGGTGCTGAACGGGATCCGGAACGCCGTGTAGAGGATGATCAGCGCCCAGTAGGTGTTGTAGAGGCCGATGGCCTGCAGCATACGCACCAGGGGAATGAGCGCCACGGTCGGGCTGAGCATGAGGCCGCCAAGGACAAGGCCGACGATAAGCGGCTTGCCGGGCATTGGCGTTCGCGTCAATCCATAGGCGGTCCAGGCGCTGATGAGCACCGTGCAGATCGCCGAAGCGACGGTCACCAGCAGGCTCGATACCAGATAGTCGCGGACGCCTCGGTTCCAGGCCTGCACATAGTTGCCCCAGGTCCACCGCGACGGCAGCGCGAACGGGTCACCGAAGATCTGCCCATTGTCCTTGAAGCCGTTGAGCGCCATCCAGAGCAGCGGATAAAGGACGACGATGCCGAGACAGATCAGGAACGAGTACAGAAAGGCCCTTGCAAGAGCGCCCCCGAAGGTCGGTCGCGCGGTACGTCCGTTGGCCGCCATCACCGTCACAGCTCGACCCTCCGGCGCCTGGTGTACCAAAGCTGGGCCGCTCCGGTGATCATGGTCACGACGAAGATCACGGCGGCGATCGCGGCGCCGTAGCCGAAATTGTTCTGTATGAATCCCTGCTGGTAAAGCCATGTGCCAAGCACCTGGCTGCGGTTGTTGGGGCCGCCGGCGGTCATGACCATAACCTCGTTGAACACCTGGAACGCGCCGGTGATCGTGACGATGATCATCAGGCCAGTCATCTCGCGGGTCAGAGGCAGCGTCACACTCCACAGTCTGCGCAGCGGACCGGCTCCGTCCATGACGGCGGCATCGTAGAGATCGCGCGGAATTTTCTGGATGGCGATCGCAAACAGGAGCGTCGAATAGCCAAAGCCCTGCCATTGGCTCATCGCGATGATCGCGTAGATCGCCGTATCCTCGCTGCCGAGCCAGGGCTGGATGAGCTGTTCCAGACCAATGCGCCTGAGGCCGGCACTCAAGAGGCCGATATCCGGCTGGTAGATGAAATAGAACAGCAGGCCGGTCACAGTGATCGAGATCGCGGAAGGAATAAAATAAATCGCCCGCCAGAAGCGCCTTTGCCGCTCGCTGCCCAGCCCCTCGATCAGCGCCGCCAGGACGAAGGCGCCACCGACCTGGAAGATAATGGAGATCAAGGCGTAGAGCGTGTTGTTCCACAACGCCACCCAGACGACCGGATCATGCAGCAGCCGCTCATAATTGGCGAGGCCGATATTCGTGGTCTCGCCGGTAAAGATATCCTCGTCGGTGGTGCTGACGATAAAGTTGTCGACGATCGGGTAGTACACGAACCAGCCGACCAGGATCACGGCAACTGCGACCCAGCGGAGCGAGCTCCAGTGGCGGAACCGGCGGCCGGCTTTCGCCGCCGGCTCGCCCGCGGCGTTGCTCAAGCCAGCGTCTTCCATTCTGGCCAGGCCGGAGTTCGCCATAAGCCTATTTCGACGCCGCGGCAGCCTGCTTGACCTGCTCCATTACCTGCTCAGGCGTCATGGAGCCGCCGGTGAGGGCCTGCAGGCTGGACAGCCAAGCGGAGGCCACGCGCGGCGGGTTCACCGTGTCCAGCCATGGCATCAGGTAGGAAGCGGAGGCGATCTCCTTGAGGCCGGCCACGACGGAAGGGTTCATGTTGGCTTCCGAAGCCCCGCCGATGGTCGCGCTGGGCTGCCCATAGGGAGGAGCCGAGAGCACCTGGCCATTCTGCTTGGACGTAACGAATTTCATGAAGTCGATCGCCAGCGGGATGTTTTTGGAGGCGGAACTAATCATGTAGCCTTCCGGCGCGCCTTCGATCGCTTTCGCGTCGCCCTTTGCGCCGTTTGGCACAGGCAGGGTGAAGAAGCCCAGATCGGATACTTTCAAAGCGGAATCCGCCGACGCGCTCTGATCGAACTCGATGATCTCCTGGTAGTACATGGCCGATTTTGTGTTGCTGAAGGTCTGGATAGCCGACGAATAGGATGTGCCGTTCACGGAAGCGCCGCCATCCGTGCAACTGTCGATGAGCTGCTTGTATTGGGTGAGTGCGGCGACATAGCCCGGGTCGCTGTATTCCGCCGTACGCGGGTCGAAATCTTTCTCGAGTGCCGCCTGCGGGATGTCGTAGGCGAGCAGCTGGCCCACATAGTGGATTGCCGGCCAGGATTCCTTGTTGCCGAAAGAGATCGGCGTCACGCCCGATTTCCGAACCGTCTCGCACGACGACAGGAGTTCTTCGAAGGTCTTGGGCGCGCTTAGGCCGAGCTTTGAGAACGCCTGCTTGTTGTAGCCCATGAACTTCGCGTCGAGGTAGAGCGGAACGCCGTAATATTTGCCGTTGTACATGAAGGCCTGAACCGCCGCTGGTGTCAGCGTCTTGCCCCACTCGGTGTCAGGTCCAATGACCGGGGTCAGGTCGACGGCGCGATGGCCACGCACGAAGTTTCCACCCCAACTGCCGGTCCAGGAAAAGTAGATGTCCGGCAGCGAGTTCGACGCGACCAGTGTTTTGGTCTTGTCCTTGACGCTGTCGTCACTTTCCTGGATGAGTTCGACTTTCACGCCGGGATGAAGCTTCTCGTATTCCTGGGCGAGGCCGACGAAGTAGGGCGCCAACTGCTGGGCGCCGAACTTCGTCAGGACCGACAGCGTTCCCTGATAATCGACCTTCGCGTTCGGATCGGCCTGGACCGCCTCGGCACCAATACCTTGTCCCATTGTCAGACCCAGTGCCGATGCTGCGGCAAGCGCGGCCATCGCAGCTTGTGTCGAATATTTCATGATCAGTTCCCTTCTTCGTTTTTATGAGGTGAGGTGATCAGTATTCGACGCGCTTGTAGTAGCGGCGCGTCGTCAGCGGGTGATTGCGCAATGCTTCCAGATGCGCGCTCACGCGTTCCAGCAACGTCGCAAGCACGATCGGCGAGATCAGTTTGCGGACAGCAGGCGAGATGCCGGGCAGCTCGACCGATGCGGCATCGAGAACGTGCACCTTGTCGGTGTATCGCTTGATGAAATTTTCGACGCGATCACCCAGCGGACGGCTGGCATCTTCGCCCTTGAAGAGGAATACACTCACGCCCGGTTCGACCAGCTCCAGCGTGCCATGAAAAAAGTCGGCGGCGTGGACCGGCCTGGTCCTGATCCACTGCATCTCCTCCAGAATGCACATGCCGTAATAGTAGGCTTGCGGCCAGACGGAGCCGGCACCGGTAAAGATGTGATAGGTTTCGTTCTTGATCGTGTCGGCCAGTTTCGCCGCGCTGTCTTCGTAGGCGACCTTTGCCTCAACCAACAGTTCCGGCAATCTATTGAGCTCGGCAATCGTGGCGTCGAAGTCCTCGTATTCGCCGCGCTCGGCCAGCAATGCCAGCACGATCAGCAGCGACTGCAGATAGAAGGACTCCGAAGAGGTGTCGTCCTCCGCGAAGTTCGTGAAAGTGAAATCGGCTTCCCTGGCAAGCGGCGTGTCGGAATGGCCGGTGAGCGAGAGCGTGCGCACGCCTTTCTGCTTCAGGAAGGAAAGCAGCTGCACGCTTTCCCTAGTCGTGCCCGACAGCGAGGGGATGACCACGAGCGACTTCCGGTCCAGCCCGGCAGGTGGGTCAAGCACGACCTGGGCCGGATATTCCCCCCGCACCGGGAAGCTCGTACGGCGCTCGGCCAGCTCGATCGCGGGAAGGGTCAGAAGCTGCACGCCACCGGTCCCCATGAAATAGAGCCGCTCGACGCCTTCGGCGAGCTGTCGGCGTATCAACGCCCTCGCCTTCTCGGCAAAGGAAACGGCTCCACTCTGGATCTTGATGAAGCGGTCCTTGTCAAAGTTGAGCATGCAGGTCTTCCTCGTATTTTCTTCGGCAGTGCGTCCGCTCGTTGCAGGCACCCCGGCAGATCACCACGGTCACATCGATCCGGCTGGTTGTGAGATCGATCTCACATTTAACGCACGCATTTTGGCGGTTGGCAAGTCCCCCTTGTCGGACGAATCTGCGGATGAGCCTATTTGATCGGGCGATCAGCGCCCGTGCAGTTGCGAGACCGAGCCGCGAACAATGAGACGCGTCGGGAAGCGCGTGTGCCGCGGGGCCAGCTTCTTGCCGGCCAGACGATCGAGCAGCATTTTCGCGGCAACCGGTCCTATCTCGGATGTGGGCTGCGCGACGACGGTGATCTGGGGATCGGTGAAAGTTGCGAGATTAAAATCGTCGAAACCAACCAGCGAAACGTCGTGCGGGATCGACAGCCCCATCGAGCGCAGGCCGAGCAACGCGCCTTGGGTCATCAGGCTGTCCACGGTGAACAGGGCGGTCGGGCGATCGCGGCGGCTGAACAGTCGGATGGTGGCTTCGATGGCATGTTCCACAGTTGATCGCGACACACTAACCAGCCAGGGGTCCAAGGCAATGCCGTGCGAAACAAGAGAATTCTGATAGCCCGCAAAACGCTCCTGCGCGGTGAAGATGCGCGATTCGTCCCGCAACAAGCCGATTCGCTCGTGACCATTAGCGACAAGATAATCCACGGCCTCGCGCGCGCCGCCCTCATTGTCGACGATAACACTGTCGCAGTGCACCTCCTTGACGACGCGATCGATCAGGACGACTGGCGTGCCCTCACGGGCGAGCTGCACGATATGCTGGCTGTCCGTCGCGGAGGTGGGTGCGAGAATGAAGCCCCGGATGCTGAGCGAGCGCAGGCTCTCGAGCAGTTCCTTTTCCTGTTCGACATTCTCCTCGCTGCTGGCGATCAGGAGATTGTGGCGATGTCTGCGCAGTTCGGCCTCGATGTCATGAGCGATGCGCGCGAAGAACGGGTTCTGAATGTCGCCCGGAATGAAGCCGACGATCGGCAACTGCCCGCTGCGCAGGGCCTGCGCCACGAGGTTGGCGCGATAGCCCAGTCGCTCGGCCGCTTCCAGCACGCGCAACGCCGTCCCGTCGCCGACGTAACCATAACTGTTGAGCGCCCGCGCGGCCGTGGCGCGCGAAACGTTGGCTGCGGCGGCAACGTCTTTCAAGGTGATCCCTTTCTGCGTCACGATCCTTGTGCTCCTGAGACCTGGGCATTGGCTCAGGCCGCCCCTTCGACGGGCTTTGAGCAGCTCTTGTGCCGCATATTGGTGCCTTGCTGCAACCGGCGCCGGACTCCGGCCGGCTATCGCCCGTTCGGAGTTCGCGAACAGGTAAGATCGCAAGCTTTAGGAGCGCTTCCTCAAGCGAACCGAGCCGGCCGGAAATTGGCCAGCAACGGGTGTTCATTTCCGGTGGCGATCTCGCCTGCAAGCAGTTCTCCGGCGATCAGCCCGAGCGTCGCGCCGCTGTGACTGAAGGCAACGTAATATCCCTCAATGTCGTTCAGCCGGCCGAGAACGGGCTCGCCATCGCCCGGGATTGGCTTGGGGCCGACCCCGTAGCTTTCCAACTCCAGCTTCGGATTGCCCTCAAGCACCTTCGAGGCTTCTTCGAGGAGCCCCTGAAGGGTCGAAGCCTTCACTCCATAAGTGCCGTCGGAATTGACGATTACCTCTTCTTCGGACCACGCGGAATCGAGTGCGAGAGCTCCGTTTGGCGTCGGGCGCACGGCAACTCGCGGCGTGTTGAGGACCGCCCGAAGTGGCAGAGCGGCAGGCTTGGTCCTGACCAGCAATGCGATCGGCGTTCCGTCCGGAATGTGCTGGCCGGTTTGCGCCACCGTGCGCGGCACCTCGCTGCCCGTCGCCAAAAGGACTGCGTCAGCAGCAAATGTGGCGCCCGTCGCTGTGCTGACACCAGTGACGCGCCCATCGGCGACTGTCACCGTTGCGCGCCCGGCGTCGGTGACGAGCTGACCGCCCCGCCCTACGAATTCCGCCACAAGCAGTTTGATCAACGCCGGCAGATCGACCCAGCCCTCACCCGGGTTGAAGATCGCCCCCTGGGGCGTGACGGCGTTTATCGCGACGCCGGGCGTGGCTGAAGGGATGTCGCCTGCGCGCAAATGCCGTGCGTCATATCCGAGGCTCTTTTCATGGGCGAAAGCTTCCATGATCTCATTCGAGACGTCGTCCGCATCCCAAGTCAACCCGCCGTCGAAACGTAGCCAGGCAGCATCCGGGTATTTTGCCGACAAGGTCCGGTAGCGGTCTATACCGACCATGCGCAGCCGATGATACTCAGCCGAGCGCACACGTGCGGAGTTGAGCCAGGCGAGCGAGCGTCCGGACGCTCCACTGGCCAGCGGTCCGTCGTTGACGAGGATGGTTTCGATGCCGAGCCGCGAGAGATGAAGCGCGGACGAGACGCCGAAAATGCCGCCGCCGACAACGACAACTTTTGAGACCAGGTGTGTAGGCATGGAATATTCTTTCGCTGTGGAGAATGATCGGTGTGAGCGGACCGGGTCGCCCTGGTTTCTTCGGCTTCAGATCAAAGCACTTCGTCCAGGAAGTGCTTTAGACGCGAGCTCTTGGGGGTGTCGAAAACCGCTGCCGGCGGGCCACCCTCAACGACGCGGCCTTCGTCCATGAAAATGACCTGGTCCGCGACCTTGCGGGCAAAGCCCATTTCATGGGTCACGACGACCATCGTCATGCCGCGCTGACCGAGGTCCGCCATCAAGTTGAGCACGCCTTTGACCAGTTCGGGATCGAGGGCGCTGGTCACTTCATCAAACAGGATGACCTCCGGATCCATTGCAAGCGCGCGGGCGATTGCCACACGCTGCTGCTGACCGCCGGAAAGACTGCCGGGGCGATGGTGTTTGCGAGCAGCAAGGCCGACATCGGCAAGACGTGCCTCGGCGATGCGTTCGGCTTCCTGAGCCGGAATGCCCTTGACCTTGGTCAGCGACAGCGTGACGTTTTCAAGGGCGGTGTGATCCGGGAAAAGATTGAATTGTTGAAACACCATGCCGACGCGCCGCCGCAGCTTCTCGGGTTTCATAGCCAAGATGCTCGCCCCATCGAGCAACACATCGCCGCCCTTGGGTTCGACCAGACGATTAAGGCAACGCAACAGGGTCGACTTGCCTGAACCCGAGGGACCGATGATGCAGGTGACTGTGCCTGGCTTGACCGTCAGGCTGACGCTCTTGAGGACGTCGAGCTCGCCATAGGCCATATCCAGATTGCTGACGACGAGGCTGCCGCCCTTGAACAGGGGACGCGCCGAACCTGCGTCTGAAGTTGGACCGCTGGCGGCGCCTTCCAGTTCGCTCACCTCGGCCAGGCCACTTGTGACCACGCCAGCTTTTTGCTTTCCCGTCCGCAGCCGGTTGTCGATGTGATTGACCACATGGGTTAACGGCACGGTTATGACCAGATAGAAGACGCCCGCCAGCAGCAATGGTGACAGATTTCCGGTGACCACCGCCTGATCCTGACCGACACGGAAAATTTCGCGCTCCGATGCGAGCAGGCCGAGAAAATAGACGAGGCTCGAATCTTTGACGTTGCCTATGAACTGGTTGACCAGGGCCGGCAGGACGCGCCGGATGCCTTGAGGGACCACGATCAGGCGCATGGCTTGGCCGTAGCTCATGCTGAGCGCCCTGCAGGCCTCCATTTGGCCGCGCTCCACGCTCTGGATGCCCGAGCGGAAGATCTCGCCGATATAAGCGCCAGCGATCAGGCTGAGCGCAAGAATGCCAAGCGGATAGGGCGAAGGGCCGAAGATTTCGCGGCCGATACGGGCAAAACCCTGGCCGATCAGCAGGATCGTGACGATCGCCGGAAGCCCGCGGAAGACATCCGTATAGATTCGGGCCGGAATGCGCAGCCAACGCGATTGCGAAATGCCCATGATCGCCAGGACCATGCCTATCGCCACGCCGAGCACCGTTGAGGCGGCCGCAAGGATCAAGGTGTTTTTCAAACCGATGGTGATCATGCTCGGCAGCACGTCAGCCATGGTCTGCCAGTCGAGAAAACTGCGACGCAGGTTTTCAAGCCAGTTCATTCGGTCCCTTTCTCATTGCGCTGTGATGCGAACCCATCGGAGTGCGGCCAGTAGGTTTCCAGCCGCCGGCCCGGAGGCGGCGGCTGGGGCGGTCACTTCTTGGGGAGATACTGATCGGGCATTGGCGAACCGGGGAACCACTTTTCATAAAGTGTCTTCCACGTGCCGTCCTGCATGGCTGCATGTAGGGCGGTGTTCAGCGCGTTGCGCAGCTTGTCGTTGCCTTTGCGAATGACGAAGCCTGCCGGCGCGTCGAACGACGGAATATTGACTGCAATCTTCAGCTCCGGGTAGCGCTGGCCATAGTCCTTGGCCGCCTCGTAATCGAGAAAATGAGCCTCTACCGTGCCGTTGTTGAGCGCCGAGACGGCCGAGTTGTTGTCGGGGAATTTGACCAGATCGGTTCCGACGAAATTCTTCGCAGCATAGATCTCCTGCAGCGTGCCCTGCACGACGCCAAGACGCTTGCCCTTGAGCCCGTCAGCCGATGTGATCGTCTTGTCGGCGGTCAGGACCGACAGGTAGCCGGCGAGATAGCCGTCCGAAAAATCAACGGTCTTCTTTCTAACTTCCGTCGTGCCGATCGCAGCCACCGCGACGTCGAAGCGCCCATTGGCAACCGACGGCATCAGGGCCGAAAATTCCTGGCCGGTGAAGATTACCTGATCCGGTTTGAAGCCAAGTCGGCTCGCCACATTCCGGAACAGTTCAATGTCAAAACCCGTGAACGTGCCATCGGACTGGGTAAAGGCGTAGGGCTTCGCATCGCCCATCGTGCCAACGCTGATGACGTTGGCATCGATAAGGCCGTAGGGATTATCTTCCGCCGCGTTGGCGTGCGAACCAAAAGCTGCTCCGACACACGTAATTGTAAGTGCCACTGCCCTCGCCCGGGCCGGCGACATCAGCCATTTGAGAATTCTGAACTTGCTCACGTCTTCTCTCCACTCTGAAGGTCTGTTCTTGTTGGGCCGCCTTTCAGTCGCCTCGGCTCTGGGAAGCGGCCTCTCGCGGTGTAGTGCTCCCGCAAAAGAGACCGGTTTCTATATGCTGAGACCGGTCTCTTTTGTAAGACTATCGACCGATTGACCTTCCGTCAACATTTCTTGTAGTCGTTATCCGATGACGAAAGCCCCCTCCAGAGCTCGACCCAAAACGGTCGCCGACGTTGCCCGAGCGGCAAACGTTTCGAAAGCGACGGCCGCCCGCGTGCTGGGCGGGTATGGCGTCGTCAGCGACACAGTCCGTGCCAGTGTCACGGCAGCCGCCAAGGCTCTCGATTACCGACCGAACGAACTCGCCCGCAGCATGACGACCGGCAGGTCGGACATCATTGGGGTGGTCGTCGGCGATATCGAGAATCCGTTCTTCAGTCTCGCCGTCCGAGGCATCAGCGATGCGGCGAAAGCGGCCGGCTTCAATGTCATTCTGGCGAATTCCGGCGAGAAGATCGAAGCGGAAAAGGCCGCTGTACGGCTACTGATCGGCAAGCGCGTCGACGGGCTGATTGTGACGCCGTCGGAGTCACGCGACATCACCCATCTGCGCGACATCCATCGATCCGGCCGGCCGCTTGCTCTGCTTGACCGAGCCCTGCCCGAGCTCGATGTCGACACTGTCACTGTTGACGATCGCGAGGCCGCCATACGGGCGACGCGAGTGCTGATAGACGCAGGCCATCGCAACATCGCCTATGTCACCGCGGTGGAAGGCAACGGCCACGAATACTTCGATCTGCGGCAAATCTACACGTCCTCGGTCCGGGAGCGCATCGATGGCTTCCTCGCCGCTTGCAGGGACGCCGGAATTGATCGACCTGAGCGCCACGTCCGGCTCGGCGCGACAAGCTTCGAAGAGACACGCAGGCTGGCGGACGAACTTCTTTCCAGTTCTGAACGACCTACGGCGATCCTTGCCTCCGACAGTGTGATTGCGCTGGAAATCCTCAGGGCTATTCGTCAACGCGGCATGAGGATTCCCGACGACATTTCGTTGATCACCTTTCATGATGCGGATTGGACCGGTGTGACAACTCCGCCGATCACCGTCGTAGACCAGCCGGTCTATGCACTTGGCCACACTGTCGCGGAACTGCTCATTCGCCGCCTGAAAGGCGATATTAAACCACCGGAAAGGCTGGTCCTGCGGACCGCCATCATCAACAGAGGTTCCGTGGGTCCACCACCTGTCATGTGGTGATCTCGTTGGAGATCACGCCCACCAGGCCAAGCCGGCGCTCGGGAATGGCGAGGTCAACAAACGCTCGGCGTCCCGGTGGTGACCTTGGCCTCAAATTGCAACTTGGATAAGGTTCGTGGCATGCTGGATGCCATTCACCACGTTGCGCTGATCTGCACCGACTACGACCGGTCGCGACGGTTCTATGTCGAACTCCTGGGCCTCGATCTGATCCGGGAGGTTTATCGGGAGGAGCGGCAGTCATGGAAAGCGGATCTGCGGATCGGGTCTGTCCAGCTGGAATTGTTCTCCTTCCCTGCGCCAGTGATGCGGCCGTCCCATTCGGAGGCGACAGGTCTGAGACATCTGGCATTTGCCGTTGCCAATCTTGACCCCGTAATTCACCGCCTGGAAAGCGCCGGCGTTGCCGTTGAGCCAATCCGGATCGACCAATATACCGGGCAACGATTTACCTTTTTCAACGAGCCGGATCAATTGCCGCTGGAACTCTACGAGGCGCTATAAAAAAGTCCGCTCTCGTTGCTACGCGTGGAGGCGCGAACGCCGAAATCAGCCAACCCGGGTGCATCGAGAGGCTCCGCCGCTTGTCAACAGGCCGGCCGCTCTGCGCCTTGTCGACGCAACCGGCGGTGACCTGATCGTTGGCGCCGAGCACAAGCTGATAACCGCAATTGCCCGTAAGCGAATGGCGGGCGGTTTCGCCATAGATCTCATCAAAGTTTTTGAGGTCCTGGATGATGAAGGCCATTTTTATGTTGTAGCCGGCCACATAGGGCAGCTTGCTGGTGATCTCGGTGACCTTTCTCAGCTGCCGGAACTCGTCAAGCAGAAAGTAGATGGGCAGCGAGTTCGGCTCCTGCCTGAGCAGCAGCGTGTCGAGCGTCTGTTGGACAAAAAGTGATAGCAGTGGCTTCAGCATCGCCACGTCGGTGATGTTGGGCGCCAGGTATATCGAGATCGGCCGATGCTTCAGCGCACGAAGATCCATGTCGGTGACCTTGGTGGCGGCGACCACGCGCTCGTTGCGAAAGGGCCGCAGGGCCTTCTGCACGTCGAGCAGCGCGGAGGCGGCGGCGCGCTCCGACAGCGCGATATAGGCGTTGAAGCTTTCGAGCGTGAAACGCGACAGGTTCGGCTCCTTTTCCTTAATGAGGGTCATCAGGGCCTGGAGATCGACGCCGCTGTTGAAGAATGAAGTCACCTCGCCAAGATCGCGGCGGCCGCGGTAGAAGTCGCTCTCGTTCACGTAGCTGATGGCGCCAGCCAGTACCAGCTGTGCGGTCGCCTGCCAGATCGCGTTCTCGGAATCGGCACTCTCCGGGACGAGAATGCTCGCTATGTTGAGGATGTCCGTTGTGCGATCGCCCCGGTCGGGCCTGATGAAGTCGAGCGGATTGTAACGATGTGTTCTTTCGCTACCCGGGGCAAACAGGAACACCTGGTTTCCTTTTGCCTTGCGATACCCCGCCGTGGAACGGAAGATTTCGCCCTTGAGGTCGGTCACGATCATCGACCCCTGGTGGGTGAGTGCATTTGGAATGACGTAGCAGGTTCCCTTCCCCGAGCGCGTCGGACCGATCACCAGATGGTGGCGCTCGTCATGAACGCGAAGCACATGGCGGCCGTAGCGCCCCAGAATGTGTCCGTGGCGCCGGAACCACCGGCCACGCCGTAGCGAAGTAGCGTTTTGAAAACGAGCATTGCCAAGCGGTTCAGAAACACGTTTCAAACCGAGATAGCAGATCGCTGCGGCGACAAGGATCGAGACTGCGGCTGCGCACAGACTGATCCGCTGCAAGACGGCATTATGTGGGTAACGGGCAAGCTGCTGGAGTGCCGCGAACGGATTGGTTGTTGCCGTGACCTGCAGGATACGGCCGTCGCCGTACAGCAGCTGTAGCGACAGGCCGTAGACAAGCAGCCAGACGACAAAGCCAATCGCGAGGCAGAAAACGAGATAGGCGATGCGCAGCGTGCCAGTCATGATTGGTTCATTTTGGAGAAATAGATTTCCGACACGCCGCGCCGTCCGCCATCGCGCCTCAGCTGGACGACGATCGGGATGACGCTGCGAATGTAGGAGATAAGGTCGGCCTTTGAGTAAGCTGCCGACACTCCCGATTGCATCACCATCATGGCGAGCTGCTCATAGGCCCCGCGAGGCGTGTCGGCGTGGACTGTCGACATCGAGCCTGGATGGCCCGTGTTGATGGCACGCAAGAACGAGAACGCCTCGACTCCCCTCACCTCGCCAACGAACAGCCGGTCCGGGCGCATGCGCAGCGATGCCTCGAGCAGGTTCTGGATCGTGACATTCGCCGTGCCCTGATCGCCTTTGGATGAAAGCAGGTGAACGGTGTTGCGCTGTGGAGGAAACAGCTCGCGCGTGTCTTCCAGCGTGATCAGGCGCTCGCGCTCGTGAATGGCCTTGAGGCAGGCGTTCATGAATGTGGTCTTGCCGCTCGAAGTGCCACCACTGATCAGGATGGAGACGCGGCCGAGAATGGCGGTACGGACAAAGCCATAGGCGTCGTCCTTGCGCAAGAGCTCTATCAAGCCGCGATCGGCATCGTTCATGCCGCTGATCGCAACCGAAACCTTATCGAATGCGCCGGCGTTGCGATAATCCTCAAGCGTGAACTGGCCCACGACTTGTTTGCGGATTGAAACCGCGCCCCCCTGGGGCGCTGCCGGCGGCAGCACGAACTGGATTCGCTCTCCGGTGGGAAGTGCTGCGCTGAGGATCGGATTGGCGGGACCGATAAACTGATTTGTGGCGGCCGCTACCCGTTCACCCATGTGGACGATCTCGGAGGCGGTGAGGTTTGGAACATGATGGTATTCCATGTGGTCGGCACCAAGCCGCTCGACATAGACATGGCCAGGTTTGTTGATCGAGATCTCCACGACTTGTGGATCTGTCAGCAGCGGCTTGAGCGGTTCGAGAGACCGGTCAAGGAAATAGTGCCGGTCATTGGGGTCAGTTGAAGCCGCGCTCATGGCGAATTTCCTCCAATGCCTCTGCGACCGGGTCATCATAGATGGCGGAAAAATCGAGGTCCTGGCGCACGAAAACGAAAATCCGCTCGCCTTGCGGCACGCTGATCGTGGGCGGGATTTTCAGGCTCTCGCCAAGCGCCTGATTGGCCATGTCCGAGAACGTCTGGGCGATGGTCGAGCGTGCGATATCCTCGGCGCGCTTTGCCTCGTCGCTGCCGCCGGTAGCGGCCTGGCTACCATAGCCGGTCAGATAGCTGGCGCCGCCGCCCACGATGGAAAGCAGGATGGCCGCACCGAAGCGCTCCCGAAACTTGGTGTCAACGCGGCCGGTAAGCCCGGAGCGACCAAGACTGTCGGCGCCGATGGAGTTCAGGCGGACACTGACACCGTCATCGCGAAGCAATCGCGTCCAGATGACGAAGATCCGCCTCTGGCCGCGGGTGATTTCGGACTGGTATTCGCCGATCAGCCGCGTGCCAGTCGGGATAAGAAGGCGCCGGCCGTCGAACGAATAGACGTCATCGGCGACGATGGCGCGGATCTGACCCGGAAGGTCGCTGACGATCGCCGTCTCGAGAATGCCGGGAATGAGCGTGCCTTCCCCAATCAGAGCATCGATGCGGGCGATCTTCGTGGCCCGGGCCGAGCGATCGCCGATGCTGGCCGCTGCCGCGAGGAACTTGCTGTTGCGGTCTTCGCCGGCAACGGCGCGCGTCTGCATGTTCTCGGTCGCCGCGCCTTTGTCTTCCTCGATGGAACCCTTCTCGTCGAAGACGATCATTTTAGAACGAAAGCGTTTGGGAAACTCATCGTCGGGGGCTGCGGCAGGTTCAGGAGCAGACAAAGGCGCTGGCGGCGGCGGAACTTCAAAAGGCGTCGCCTCCGGACTTGGCTCTGCTGCGGGCGGTGGCGGCGGCAATTCGATCACTTCGGGCGCGGTGGGCTTGGCCGGCTGTTCTCGCTCACGCATGAACGAAGGCGGCCGGAAACCCGTGGTCGAGAATTCCTCGTCGCCAGTAGGCGCGTGGCCCTGCGACGGTTGACGCCCAGCCAAGGTAAAATAGCCCGCGACAAGGCCCAAAAGGATCAGGCCGACGCCACCGGCAAGGTGCTTGCGCCGCATGGAGCGATCGGCAACAGCGGGATCGTCATTGCCGGCCAAAGCCTCTAGTTCGGCACTTCGCTGGATCAATTCCCGCTCCTCCCGCGGACCTTCGCCTTGTCGTCTTGCACTGGAGACAGCACATTGGAATCGGGCGCGCCGAAATCGGGCTTTCGCAGATTGAAGATGCACAGCCACTGATTGCCGTCGCGCAGCGTGAATTGGGCGGCCACACCGTCGACCACGATGTACTCGCCCTCCTTACGAAAGTTCCTCAGCGTCTCCGAGAAGTCGGAATTGACAGCGAAGATCGCAGGGGCGCGCCGGCCGAAGCGGAAGAAAGTCTTGATGCCGTCATCGAAGAGCAAGGATGGCTTCAGCCGCTCATCGCCGGAAAATGAATAGTCGATGTTGACATTAGCTTTGTCGATGGCGGCGATGTTGGGCCAAGCCGCGCGCTGTTCGGCTTCGCTCCTCAGCGCGGCGTCGCGGTCCTTCTCCGGATACGCGAAACGGATGCCGAACACCTGCCTGCCTCCAGCGGACGCATTGTCATGCAACTCCAGAAAGTAGATGCGCCTGCTGGTCACGACATTCATGTTCGTTGTGACGTTCCTGGCGACCGGCTTGACGAAAAGGACGTTGCCCTTCGCCGCCGGAACGACCTGCCAGCTTTCGCTGTCGCCGAGCGATATGGTTTCGAACTTCTCGTCTTCGTCGAAGACGATCATTGTCGATATCCCATAGGTGGCAAAGACTTGGACAACGTTGTTTTCCTGGTAGGTGACGCTGGTGATGCGGGCGTCCAGGCGACCGCCCTTGGGCGTCTGCGCGGCCAGCGCCGGGCAGGTGCACTGGACCAGGATCAGGTATGCGACCACGACCAGACCGCGTGCCATCATTCGACGCCCAATGTCACCGTTTCCTGGTCGCGACGGTAGCTGTAGACCTGGAAGCCGAGCGGATTTTCGAAGCGCCATTCGTTCTTGAGCGGACTCTCGGTGTAGCGAAATCGCGCCACCGAAATCCAATGCCTGTCGATCGCTTCGGTCTCGCTCTTTTCGGTGGTCGAGAAGCGCACGATCGCCGTGCTGCCGTTGGGAAAACTGACGGACTTGATATCGACAAGGACGCGCTTCAGCCGCCCATATACTTTCGCCGGATTTTGCGCGTTGGCGGCGCTGAACTGCATCTGCAGGTCGCGCGCCGCCTCGCCAGTCGACAAGAGCGCCGCGATCCCGAAATATTCATCGATTGCAAAAGGATCATATCCCTCGCGGTTGCGAATGTAGCGAACGACATTGGCCTGGGTGACAGCCTCCTGATCGCTCAGATCAGAGCTCCGCGTCAGTCCCGACTTGACCTCGATGTAGCCAGTGTTCTTGTCGACCTCGACCAGATAGGGCTCGAAACTCTTCAGCGGCAGCATCAGCACCAGGGCCAGCAACGCAAGGGCTGCGACGGCGGCAAATACCAGCGTGAACAACCACGCGATGCGGCTGGAGCGTTTGGCGCCCTTGAAGATCTCGTGCTCCCAGACGTCACCGTCCTGGAAGTAGGATCGCAGCTTTTCGTCGAAGGATTCTGCCATTGGACGTCGCGGTTCGTTGGAGGATAATTCTGTTGCGTTTTGGTGTTATCGCGTCTGCGCGTTGGCGCTGATGGCGCGCTGCATGGCCTCGCGCGACAGCGTTTGAGGGCTGCGCAGTCTGGCCTGCACACGATTGACCGCGGCCTGCATTTGCCTGGCCGAGCCGGCGACAGCGGCGCGCCCGGACAGAATGCCATGGCCGGTGAGGGCTCGTGAACGCTGACCGACCGGCATTGCGAGCCCGCCGACGATGCCTTGTGCCAGCGACTGGATCTGGAAGAGAACGAAGCTGCCGGCCAGGCACAACATCACGAAGGCTGCAAGATCGCTGAGCTTCAGCTCGCGATTGCCCGAGATCTGGTTGATCTTAGTCAATTCCGGCGCCATCGCCGCAATCAGGAAGGCGGCGATCACGTAGACGAACAGGGGTATAAGCGCGTAGAGCAGGGACTGGTTCAACCATCCCATCGCATAGTTGCGCGTCACATCGAAGAACATGCAGGCGATGAAGATCGGAGCAGTGCCAAGCAGAACCCACAGGATCACCTTGGCCAGCACCAGGATGCCCAGCGCGACGGAGACGAACAGCCCGGCAAAGGCCATGATGATCATGCCGATCAAGGCGGGCAGTACGGAGAAATAGCCGGCCTGTTCGGAAAATGTCGACGCCGCCAGGTTGGCGGTCTGCCAGATCTCCGACAGGCCGTTGCTGGGGTCCGTCACCCCGGTGCCTGATGCCGCCAGTATGGCGCGCCCCGCCGCCTCCGGGACCTTGGTGATCCAGCCATAGACCAGAGCCTGGAAGTTTGACCAGGTGCTGACCAGAAGGAGGATCGCCATGACGCGGACGATGCGGCCAACGATCCCGGCAATGCTGAGCCTCGACGTTCCCAGGACCAGTTGCGCTCCGTAGAACAGCACGACCAGCATGAACAAAAGACGAAGCAGCGGCTCGATGTCTCTGCTCAGAACCTGAAATGCGCGCTCGGAGAAATTCTCGCCGGAAGCATCGATGCGCTGCAGCAGTTCGCCGATGAAATTGTCCACGTTCGCCCTATTCAGATCGAGAAGGAAGCTCGCCGATTATTGCCCATGCCGCCGGACTGTCGGGGTTGACCGCCCGCATCGGCCCGCATTCAAGCTCGGCGCCCTGCGCCGCATAGGCCGTCTCAAGGGCCGGCCGTTTGCAGGGCGCGGATTTCTCCTTTGGCGTGCCGCACCCGGCAAGCAGCAGCGCCAGGAGGCTGACCGCGATCGGTCCGTTCCGCCCTCGTATCATTCGTAGGTCAGCGCCTTCTTGGTGTTCGAGATATCGGTTAGCCGGCGCTGGTTCTCGGCCTGTAATGCTTGGACGGCACCGTTCATGACGCCGATCATTTCGTTCAGCGTCAGTCCGGTTTGGACCTGTAATTGTGTGTTCTGGTCGATTGAGCCCTTGATGTCCTGAGTCTGGCCGATCCCCTGCCCGGCGCGCTCGAGCGCGGCACGCCGCGTTTCGACAGCCTGTCGCGAGCCTGTGATCAGCGCCGACACGCCGAGCACCGTCTTGACCATTTCCTGGTAGGATTTGTCGCTGGGCAGAGAGCTTTGCTCTTTGCCTGAAAGCGATTTCACCAGCTGCATGCCGTTGATGAACATGGTCGCCGCTTTGGCGATTTCCGGGCCCATGGAGCCAAAATCCGGCACGCCGTTCTGAAGTACGCTATCGAAGGAAGGTATCGAGGAGACGCTGAAACCGTTGCCGATCGCCAGGTCCTTCAGCGACCCGGCGTCGCTGCCGCGGTTGCCGGTGACCGCCTGCAGGGTCTTTTCGACGGTGGTCAAGATATCCTTGTTGGTGTCCAGGATTTTCGCCGTCTTGTCGGCGGTGTCCTTGGCGACGGCATAATTCGTCCTGTCGATCACCGCAATATCGGCTTTGGCCGGCGTGACGATCGCAGCCGCGGTTACAAATGCTAGAGTCCGTATCATTGGAGACCTCCTTTTTGGGGTTTGAGAAGCAGCTCGACGTCCCGTTCGAGCTTCTGCACGCAGGCTTGCGCTTGGCTGCTCCAGATCAGACCGGCGCGCGCATCGCAAAAGCCGGTTGTCTGATCATCGGGTTTCGGATGGCTGCCCGAACGGCTGGCCCCCGAAAGCTCGCTGAGCGTCACCGCGTTGTTCGAATTGACCAGGTCGGCAAAACTGGCGCCGAGTTGGATCAGCCGGTTCAGCATTTCGAGATTGGCGTTGCGCGTGCCGGAATTCTGGTCCCAGCTGTCTTGAACCGTGTCGGTGGCAGCCGTGCCGAGCTGCTGATACCAGGACGCGACATCGCCTGAGCCGGCGCCGACCGCACTGGTCAGCCCCATGGCATTCAAGGTTGCGGTGCGCATGCCGTCATAGGCGGAGCCAGTGCCGCCATAGTTCAACGGAATGCCGGACTTGTCTGAGCCGCCAAAGGCCGGCAGCCACCTCTGCGTTATCGCCGCGACATAGCCCTGCGTCTCTCTGAATGGCGGGATGCCCCCGTACTTTTCGACGTTGCCGGCACCTGCGTTATACGCGGCCAGTGCAAGCGAGGCGTTTCCATTGAAACGTCTGAGCTGCTGCTTGAAGTAACGCGCCCCGCCACGCAGGTTCTGCTCGATGCTGTTTGCATCGACGCCAAGCTCGGTGGCGGTTCCCGGCATCAGCTGTGCCAGCCCAATAGCGCCAGCGCTCGATCTTGCGCAGGGGTTGAACCTGCTCTCCTGGTAGACCAGGGCAAGAAACTGGTTCTCGTTGACGCCCTCCTCGCGGGCGACGCGGCGAACGAGGCCAGCGATGGACGGATTGGCGTTCGCCGCGGCAACCGGATCGTCCTTGCGGCCTGGCCGATACATCGCGCAGGTGACGCTTTGATCGACGCTGTAGCGGTCGCGATCGGCCTTCTCGATCGCCGTGACATTGCTGTTGCGATCCTTTCGCCGTTCGAGCACCGAGCCGTCGATGATCGCCACATCGGCGGCCGAGGGCGAGGCAAGAAGCAGCAGAAGCAGGGGAAGACGCCGCATCATATGGAAGCCTCCCAGCCACAGAATTCCGCCAACCACAGCCCGGGGGCGTCACCCAGGCGCGCTCGCAAGGCCGCGCATGCCTCGACGGTCTCCTTGCGGCCCGACAGGATCTTGAGGATGTCGGGCATGGTCGAGAGATCGAGGCGGGCAATGACGGAATCGTTGCCGTGCTTGATGAGGAAGGTGCGCCGCTCCGGTGGCGTGTTCCTGACAAAGGCGAACTCCTTGGCGGTCAGCCCGAAGCGGCCGACATAGCTCTCCTCATCGGCGCGCGGATTGGGAAAGTGCAGGTTGGTCGAGGACTGCTCGATGAGGGTGTGCGACTGTGGCGCCTTGGCGATATCGGCTGCCGACTGCGTTCCGAAGCCGACGATCCCGTTCAGTTTGCGGATCGTCTTCATCTTGTCGACGATGTAGCCGGAGAAAGCCTTGTCCTGCAGAAGCTTCCAGCCCTCGTCCATGAAGATTAGGACAGGATCCCCGGTCAGCAGTTCTTCGAGACGGTGATAGAGATACATCAGTGCAGGCGTGCGCACCTCGGCATTGTCCAGCACATGCGTCATGTCGAAACCGAAGATGCGGCTGCCGGAGAAGGACAGCACGTCGCGCGGCGCATTGAACAGCCAAGCCTTCTCCCCTTCGAACCAGGGCCTGAGGCGGGACTGGAGATCGTTGGCGTTGGAGCGCGATCGTCCCATCAGCAGAGCCGACAGATTGGCGAACGTGCGCTGCGGCGCCGGCACCTGGCAGATGCGGGCGATCGCGCCTTCAAGCGTGTGCTCTTCCTCCTGCGAGAAGCCGCGGCCGTCGGCGGGTTGCAGCATCGACTTGATCAGCCGCAGCAGGAATTCGCGGTTGGCCGGCGTATTTTCCATCTGCAGCGGGTTGAATCCGGTGGGGACGCCAGGCTCCAGCACTTCATAATTTCCACCCACCGCGCGAATGAAGATCTCGGCACCGCGGTCTTTGTCGAAGAAGACCGCGCGGGGCTCAGGCGAGATGCGAAGCGCCTGCGCGAGCAGGAAGCTAAGCACCACGGTCTTGCCCGAACCGGTCGGCCCAGTGACCAGGAAATGGCCGATGTCGCGCTGGTGGAAGTTGAACCAGTAAGGCGTCTGCGATGTCGTCTCCAGGATCGCAATCGGCAAGCCCCAGTGATTGCCCGTGGCCCTGCCGGTCGCGAAATTGTGCATGGAGGAAAAGCCGGCGAAATTGGCGCTCGACAGCATGGAAGAACGCGCGATGTAGCTGTGGTTGCCCGGCAGCTGTGCCCAGAATGAGGCCTCCATATTGAGGTCTTCGCGCAGCCAGGGGATGTTCATGTCGGTGAGGCAGGCGCCGAGTTCGGATACGGATCTGTCGACGCCGGCAAGGTCGCGCGCCAGACACAGAAGGCTGAAATGATGATAGCCGAACACCGCCTCCTGGTTGACCAGGCTGTTGAAGGCAAACTCGATGTCGGTCTCGACCGTGCTGCCCGCTTCGTCAGACGCTTGGATCTGCCGCTGCAGTCTTGCGATCCGCTCTTGCGCGATCGGCTTGTCAGCGATGGTGAATGATTGGGTGAGGATGAATTCGTGGTTGAGCTGCAGCAGCCCGTCCAGCATGCCCGGCCCTGAAAAGGGCGGGTATTCCTTGATCGACAGCATGGCGCCGAAGCGATGCTCAGCCACTATCGGACCCTGCGCCTGCAGCGTCCTTTTGGAAAAGTGCAGCCGCGAGGTGCCGACATAGTTCCGGATCGCCATGCGCGGCAGCCGCATCGGGCCGGACGTCCCGCAGGTCAGAAGCGCGTTGAAGAACCCGCACGGCTCCGAATAAGGCTGGCCGTCGCAGTAGACGATGCCAAGCGGCCGGGCCCCATATTTCTGCAGGTCGCGCGTAAGGTTGGAGACCACTTCCTCCAGCTCGTTGATGCGCTCGTGAACCTGCTGCGTCTGGCTGTCCTTGTCACGGGTGCGGCTGAACAGGCCAGACAGGCTGTCGGCTACTGCCAGCGCGCCACGCATGCGCGAGCGCACGACGGTGAGATACAGCTCGTTTGTGAACATGCGGCGCTGCCTGAGCTCAGCCATGTAGCGTGAGTTGAGCAGATCACAGAACGGGTCCGAGAAAGAGCCGCCGATCTCCGGAACGACTTGCCTGCGGATGACGGTCGACCACAGCGAAAACCGGCTCGAGCCAAGCGCCCGGATCATGGTGTTCTGCACGCTGGCGCGCATGTTGAGTTCGGCCTGGTCCTCGGTCTGGAAGAACAGGCCGTCGAGCTTGATGACGCTGAGCAGCGCTCCGCTTTCAAGACCGATCACAGTGTTGGCGAGGTGGCGCATGTAAGGCACGTGCATGGCCACCGGTCGGTCGCGACGCCGTTCGCGTCCAAAGCCCAGTTCTTCGGCGACAACGTTGAGCATGATCAGACTCCGTAGGAGTTGGTTTGCCAAAAAATCCTGTTTGGCGTGCGCGGTGTCCGGCGACCCGCGGTCTGGGCCAGATCAAGGATGCGCACGTCACGGCTGCAGAGCGCAAAAAGGGCGAGGTAGGTGACAGGCGCGATTGCGGCTGCCCAGAAGCTGCTGGTCACCAGGAACGCGATGAGCGTGATGCCGACGATGATGTAGAAAGCATTGAGCGGAATCCCCCACATCATCGGCGGTCGGGTGAGCCCAATGACCAGAGGCGTCATTTGCGGCCTGTCTTCGGGGCGCTCGCTCATCACTCAGTTCCCGACAGCCGATATCATCTGATCGACGATCGCCGGCGCGCCGAACACCAGCCCGATGCCGATTACCACAGCGCCGGCGGTGAACCAGGACAGGCGTCCGGCGAAGGCCAGGAAGCCAAGGCCGATGACCGCAATGATGGCGAGCAGACGTCCGAACGGGCCGGTTATGAAATCGACGATCATCTGCACGGCCGTCTCGAGCGGTGCGAAGGCGCCGGAGGTCTGCGCAAAGGCGGGCTCGGCAATGGCGCACAGCGATAGGCTCAGGGCCAAGGCGATGCCGGCAATTCGAAATGTTCGTGTCCGTCGAGCGTTCGAGAAGCCTCGCTTCATGTCTTCCTCCGCTAGAATTGCAGGATGCCGCCGACCCATTGCCGCGGCTTGCCTGGAGAGTTCGTTCCGATTAGAGAAGGCGCCTTGCCGGCGACGCCAGGATCGGCAGCTGTGCCGGTGCTGGCCTGCCGTTCCAGGTCTGGCAGCTTCAGCTGTCTGTTGATGACCTCGGCCACGAACCGGACCGTTTCCGGGAAGGGTGGCACACCGCCATATTGATGGATCCTCGCCTCGCCGGCGTTGTAGGCGGCTGCAACGATCAGCGGATTGCGATAGGTGGCAAATAAATCCCGCAACAGCCGCACGCCGCCATCGATGTTGTCGGCCGGATCGCAGACGTCGCCGACGCCGAGACGGGCTGCCGTCGCTGGCATCAACTGCATCGGGCCACGCGCACCTTTCGGAGAATTTCGGCTGCTGTCGAGGCGGCTTTCGGCCATGGCGACGGCGATCGCGAAATCACCATCGACGCCATATCTCGATGCCGCCTGCGCGATCAGCCGTGCGATGTCTTCCGGGTTGAGGGGTGACGGCCCGCACTCGCTGCTGACGGGAAATCCGTTGTCCGTTGAAGTGGAGTCAAATTGACTATGATCGGTGAGGCGCCATGCGCTCGCCGTCTCCCCCGGCGGCGTAACCTCCAGGCCATTGCCCTCCGGACCCTGGGGTTGACGAATTCTGCCATCGGCGTCGAGTACATACTCTCTTGCCGCGTCCGCCCAGCGGGCACGGAAGATGCTGTCGATGGCGTTGCTCTCTCCCGCGCTCGCGCTGAAAACCGGCTTGTTTTGCGGCGGTTGGCGCAGATCATGGTTTTCCGCCGCGCGGGTCGACGAGAATGCCGAGGGCCAACCAAGCACGGCCGAAGTCAGCAGCAGGAGAAGCCGCCGGTTCGCCAATCTGGACAAGGGAGAAGCCATCGCACGTTCCATGCCGCCGGATCGAAGTTTCCATAAATCGGTAGCCGACGGAAAAAAGAATGTCAAATCGATATTGTTTTCCTGTTGCGTGGAGGATCGAGAATTGGCAAGGTGGATCGAAACGACATGCTATTTAGGAGCGTCCAAGATGAGAGCCAGCGTCGGCGGCGGTTTCGCCATTTGCCTGGCGTCATTGGTGCCGGCCATCGCGGCCGGATCTGTCGATCAGGCCTACATCAGGTCACTCGCCGCGCCGGGAAAGACCGTCCTGGTGGTGGAATATTACGATGGCCTAGGGAGCATCGCCGAGCGCAAGGGCTTCGCGTCGACCAGCGGCTTCAAGGCCGTCTCGCCGACCGACTTCCGCATCGATGCAAACACGGTGATCCACCTCTATGGCATCGAGCCCTGTGAGGGAGATCTGGTCAACCGCCGCGAGAATTTCTCAGGGACCTGCGCCGACTATGCCAGGAAGGGACTGGAGACGCTGTTGCAGTCGCCGAAGGTGATCTTCTGCCGCGCCTTCGTCAGCGAAGCGAACGCGCCGCGCCAGGATGCGACCTGCTACGGTTACTACAACTACCCCGGTACCCTCGACACGGTCGACATGGTCGAGGAGCAACTGGTTTCGACCGGGACGCACCGGATCGCCAGAAAACCTGATGGCACGCCGGTGCGAAAGGATCTCGCGGAAGCAGAGAAGATCGGTCGTGGCGGTTATGGCATGTGGGCCGATCCCAGGATCAAGGGGCAAGCGCAATGAGGAGCGTTCGTATTCTCCTGGCCGTCACGCTCGCAGCGGCTCCGGCAAGGGCCGCGGCACCGGGATATTTCGACCTGCGATCGGGCGTGACGCTCGAGAGTGGCGACAGCTGGGTCGAAGCCGGCACAAAGTATCGTCTGTACGGTACCCAGGCGTGCCTTCGCGGAACATTCTACGCCGATGCCGGCGGCCACCGAGCCGATTGTGGTGAAGCTTCGCTCGCGGTGTTCGCTGCCTTCATCGCCGATACCAGGCCTGAATGCGCGCCAGTCGTAAGGGTTGGCGACACCTTGCATGTTGCCTGTTTCGTCATGATCGGAGGTGATCGGGTTGATCTTGGCAGCCTCATGATCACAAGCGGATTTGCCTTCGCTGCATTGCGCGCTGACGGCTTGCCTTATCACGCCGGCTACGCCGTCGCCGAGCAGGCGGCGCGCGACAGACGCGTCGGGCTGTGGCAGTTCAAGGGTGTCCAGCATCCAGCGATCCTGCTTGGCCAGGCTGCCAGCGCAATGGCGCCGCGATGAGCATGAGACATGTGCTTTGGGTGCTCACCGGGCTCGCTTGCTCTTGCCTCTCCTCTCCTTCGTCTGGCGCTGACATCGCCAAAGCGGCTGGTGGCGGGCAAAGTCGCCCGGCTTCCGTGACCGCCAGGCAAGCTTCAAAGGCGATTGTGGGCCGGGCCACCGTGCTTGACGGCCGCACCTTGTGGTTTCCTCGATCGGCTCAGCAAGTTCGCCTGGCCAGCATCGACACCTGCGAATTGCCACAATGGGCCTTTGATCCCAAGCGTCAGGGAGAAAGTGCTTTTCTAAAGCCCATACCGTGCGGGCCGTTGGCCAAGGCCTGGCTGAAGCGGATGGTCGGCGACAGACAAATTGCCTGTTTTGACGCGTCCTATGATCGCGGCAGTGCCCTCAGAGCCAGGTGCCTGGTGGATGGACACGACCTCGCCGTGGAGATGCTGCGCGTCGGCTGGGCGCGGGTTGAGACCGGGTTCCCTGCCCACTCACAATATTTGACCTGGCAACGCCACGCCATGTCAGCGCGTCAAGGAATGTGGGCAACATACGTCCTCGATATGGATGAATGGCGCGCCGAGGCCGTCGACAGGAGTTTGGGCCGAAAACCAGTCGCGGATTCTAATCTGCTTGCCGAGCGGCGATATGAGATCACGCCGCCTTTTGTAGAGGCCAGAAGGCGCGCTTCCCGCTCGGTACGGTAGCGCCGCCGACCGCGTCCCCGCCGGCTCAGCAACGGCGAAAATAGCTGGTCTAGCGATTTTCCCTTGAGGTGTAGCGCCAGCAACCGGACGCCGGCCATTGAAGCGGGTGGCACTACGCCTTTGGATCATATCAGGGACGTCACGGGTTTTTTCTCCGCAGAAAACCGGTGATGTCCGGCTGGAATTCCCTGACGCTGGCTTCGACTTCGGCGACCTCTGCAGGCTGCAAATGCATCTTCCGCGCCAGGATTGCAGCGATCAGATAAAGGATTTTCTGCTCGGCCTCGCAGCTTTCAACGGCCTTGCGCTGGATCAATCGCCGCCGCGCAGATCGTTCAAGAAGCCGGCTTACAACCAGACCCAGCCAGGCCGCAGCGGACGGCAGACTTAAACGGCGGGCACTCCTTTTCCGGGAGAACCTGTCAACGGCGGCCATGAGCCGCCGGTGGCGTTCGATGCAACGCTGCATCCCGGTGGCGGGATTTGCGATCTTGGCGCGGCCGACGTCTGAAGCGTTTGGTGGAAATCCATCACCGGCCTTGAGCGGTCGGCACGGGGCGGCGCCATCCCGAGCGTGCCTTTGTCCCGTCATCCTTCCCACATCGACCTGAACAGATTGGCGCCAGAAGCGACCATGGTGGCCGAGATCCTTGCATGCCAGCTTTGGATCTGCTCTGGCCGGCATGTGATGAACGACATCCTTCCTCCGGGCTGGGTAGCGCGTGAAGGCTAGCGCAACAACGTCTCGGCGTTGCACTAAAGTTAAATAAAATGATGTTAACCGCCAGAAACATGTTGTTCGTACATTGATATTCCGGCGTTTCCTCCACCAGTCTTGCGCGCAGTGCAGTGGCTCGGGAACAATGCGTGCTTTGCACATCGACACTTTGGAACGGGGAAAGTCGCTCTCTAAGAGAGCTCAAGACTGTAGTTTGTTGCCCAGCTTTGAGAACACCGTGTACCAGAAGCGATAGTCCTCCTCGCGCCCGTCGAACTTCGCAGTCAGCGCGCACCATGCCGCGGCGGTCGCCGCGTCAGGGCCGTAGAGTTCGATCGTTGCCTCTACTGTTGCTGCTGGATCGGCCAATTCCCACAGCGTTAATCTGCCGTAGCCGGCGCCGGAATCGTAGGAGTGGATTTTTGGCATGCCAAGGCCTCCCGCGGGTCGGTCCGGCAGGGGCAGCTTTGCGCTGCGAGGCCGGACGTTGGGAACCCACCTGGAGTGAGCCACGATCCTGAGCGGTTACGCCCATGACGTTTCGTCGTGTCGTCCCTGGCCTTCCACAGCTTCGCAAGAAGTACTCGCGGAAGCTGGCGCAGATGCGATTTATTGCAGAGCCTTCCTGTGAAGACAACCGGTCTGCGCGCGCGACTTTGCCTGCGGTATTGGCGACCAGCGACAAGACTGGGCCTTGCCCGGGCGATGCTTGATTCTGAGGCGTGCAAAGGCCCTTAACTGATCGAATGATCTGCGAGGCGCTCGACGCCGATTAGGGGCAACACTTGCCCACCAAAAAAACAACGTCCATGCTTTGCCTAGGCAAGTTGCCCGGCTTCCCCCACGGGATTGCCGGCCGCTCACGCCCTATTTCGCACTTATCCGAAGCTCGATGGCCAAAGGCTGGGGTCGCGAAGATCCTGTGGGCCCAAACGGGTCGATGAGCCCAGTTGAGGCGATTTAGGGTCAAGCCGGACGATATGACTTTCCCGAGGCGGCCCCCGAAGCTCGCGAGTTCAGGCCCGACGCCCTCGGCACCTCCTACGCGGGTGTCTTCGATGTTGCGGCGACGGCCGAATTGGTCACAAAGACGGTCGGTCGCAATGCAGGCGTCTCACTTATGGGCCTTGCTTGCTCCAGCTGGCCGATCCCTAAATTCATCGGCGCGCCGTCCCCAAGCGCGCCGGGCTCTGACCAGAATGCCTAATCATTGCTTGGTCAACACCCCGGTATAGGTCTTTCCGGCAAGCGACAACGTTTCGGCCAGGGTTCCATCGGGCAGCATCTGAAAACTGACGTCGGCACCATTTGGAAAACGGCCAAGCCTCAACGTATTCCCTACGATCTTCCCTGCGCCGGCAGCCTCGCCCGGATTGTTATCGTCCAGAACTCCCCAAGCGTAGTTGACGGTCACCTTTCCGTTCGAGGAAACGGATTGAACATCGAGCCTTCCTTCAGATGTGCTCTCCAATCGGCCAACCCAACTGCCCGAAAAGACGGCATACTTTGCCGGAACGTCTTTTCCAGGAGGAGTGATTGTCGGCGATTGCACCATCGTTGCAGGGCCAGGTGGAACAGCCGGGCTTGATGCTGGTTCAACAGCGACGGATTGCAGAGGTTCTTGAGGTGATTGGCATGCGGCTAAGGCAAGTGCCGCGAAGACAAGTATGAGGTTCCGCATCTCGTTCTCCCAGTGTCCCCGATGAAGGAGCAGATGATGAAACACCGGTTCGCCCAACTCAAGCGGTCCTAAGTTCAAGCTCCGTGAGAGCCCGTCGCCATGTCTCACTCGGGGCCGGAGCCGAGGCAATACCGCCGAGCCTGATTGGTCGCTGCGTTGCTGGACGGCGTTAGCCTGCAGGTCTCGGCGAGCCATGGTGCACGCCACAACATCCCAGGCACAAGTCCGCGCCTCTAAGCCCAAAAGACGAATACCTATCCGAGTTCGTGGATAGTGACGCCCGGCACGATGGTCTTCGCGATCTCGCACAGGTGCTGGTGGTGCGTGAGATAGATCACCTGGCCGGCATCCGCCATTTGACCAAACAACCTGAAAACCTCCTCTGAGCGGACGTGGTCGAAGGTCTCCATGATGTCGTCGGCGATGAAAGGGACCGAAGGGCGAAACTGCGCGAACTCATAATAGCCGGCAAGTCTGAGAGCCAAATAGAGCTGAAAGCGCGCGCCTTTTGACAGCGCCTCGGTCACTTTCGACTGCCCGTCGCTCTGCAGGGCGATAAGGACTTCGCCACCTTTCACCGGTTGGGTTGTGAGCCCCGAGTAGCGCCCGCGCGTCATCAGCGCGAATGCGTCGGAGGCCCGCGCCATCATCCCGGAGCGATGGCGCTCGCGATAGACGCGCAAAGCATTCCCGGCCGACATCACGCCCAGTTTCAATTCGATGTAGCGGACCGCCTTATCCTCGATTTCCAGCAGGACCGTGCGTCGCTCGGCGTCTATGCGCGCAACGGCGCTGTCGCCACCGATGGCGTCGAGCTTGTCGCCCGCCCGCGTTTGCCGGATCAGCTGTTGCTGGATTGTTTCGTCAAGCTGCTGAAGCCGCTGCTCCCCTTCCGCTTTCTCGATTGCCAGGCCGTCGAAATCGAGCGTATCGAGGATCGAACGTGCCTGCTCGAAACCCTCCACGCCGAGTTCGGCTGCCAGCTGGTCCTCAAGTTCGGTGACTGTCGCGCGCAGACGATCGCGCTCTCGCAACAGCTCGTCGCGTTCCACGACTTCAGCAACCGTCGCTACCGCAAACGCACTCAGGACCTCGTTCTTGCGTCGGTCATGCGCCGAAATGTCAGCGTCAAGGATCTCACGACCGTCCAGGAGGCGTTGCAAATCAGCAGCGAGATTTGCCTTCGCCTCGCGCGCTCGATCGGCACGCGCCAAGCGCTCAGCCAGCCGGATCGCCAATTGTTCTGGCTCTTCGTCGTTCGCCGGCTCGCCCGCTTCAGCTGCTACCGCCGCAACATCGAGCACGAAATTTTCGCGGTCGGCCTGCATCTTCTCGATGCGCAGTTGCATCGCGTCGCGCTCCTGCAGGCTCCTGGACAGCTCACTCAGTTGGTCGAGAACGGTGCCGAGACCCGCTGCGGAAAGCCCGTTCTCGAGCCAGGTGCCTCTCAGCGCCTCGACAATGCCGGCCAGCCACTCTTCCTCACGGCGCTCTGTCACGTCCACAGCCCGTCGCCGGGTGGCCAGCTCTTCCTGTCTGGCGCCGACTGTCTTGAGCGCCTCGGCATATTCGGCGTCGACCTTGCGCTGCCGGTCGAGAAACGACTCGGCGACAGCCATGATCGTCTCGAGGCTGTCGCCGTTATCCGGACCGATGCCGACGCTCTCCAGCGCCTTGGTGAGTTCCAGCCTCAGCCGGGCCTCGTCATCGGTCGCCCGCCCAACCTTTTTGGCGGCGAGTTCGATCTCCTGCCGGGCCGCGAGCGCATCGGCGCGGGCCGAAATGCGATCCTCCATCGATTCGACGAGGCTGTCGAGCGATGCCCCCAGACCTTCGCCAAGCAGGTCGCTGGCTGCCGCGCGCATCTGCGACAATGCGGCGTTCGCCTCCATGTCGGTCTGCGCAAGCTTGTCGCGGATACGTTCAATGTCGGCTGCTGTTTCCGCGAGGCCGTGCGTTACCGCCCGGACATCGGCAAGCGCGCCCGCGCCAGCCAATCTGCTCGCACCGACATCGTCGTCGCGCGCCAGCGCCGCGGCGAAGGCGTCGGCTGTTTCGCCGCTCAGCGCACCGCGATGCCTTGCCCACGCTTCGTCGCGGCTACGCCGGATGCCGGCGGCCACGTCATCGTCGGGGACGTCGACCGCGGCGCGAAGCGCGCGCAGACGCGCCGCAAGCAGTTCGTGGTTGCGCTGGTGTTCGGCAACACGTTCGGACAGAACGGTTTTGTTTCTGCCAAGCTCCGCGGCAAGCGTTTTCCAGACGCCAATCTGTCTAGCGCTCGGAACTGCGATGCCAGCCAGCCCCCGGGCGTCGCCGGACCAGGGATGCAAACGGCCAAGTGCCGCCTCCCATTTGATCACGCCGGCGTCCTGCGTCTCGCGTGCCGCCTTGATGTCGCCGAGGTGGCCGCTCGCCCTCGCCTTCGCTAGGGCCGCGTTCAGCCTGGCTCTGGCCGGCTCGGGCACCGCCCGCTCCTCGCCAACACGGTCTCGCGCCGCCTGCAGCGCATCGAGGGCTGCCGCGGCCTCGTCGCGGGCAACGCGTGCTGCAGTGGCAATCCCGGACCGCTGCTCGACCATGGTGCGAACAGCGCCGATAATAGCGGCCGGCAAGAGCAGCGCAGCGGGGTCGCGCTCTGAAGATCGTCCGAGCGCGGCAAGGCAGCTCGCCACGGCGTTGTCGAGGATTTGCAGGTCCATCCTGCGATTGGGAAGGTCGAGGCCCGCCGAGACATGGCGCACCTTGCTTTCCGCCAGGCTGCGGATGCGCTCCGAGACGCCGAGGATCGCCTCATCGACGTCGACCGAGGCAATCTTCGTTTTCAGCCGCTCGACCTCGTCGACGTTTGCGGACAATCGCGTTCTCAGGCTGGCATCGTCATCGATCAGTCCGGCAACGCTGCCTGTCCAGGTCCGCGCCGGTGAAGCGATGTTCGGTAGGTCGGCCAGCCGGGCTGTCTTGCGCCGGATGTCAGCGAGGATCGGACCGGCGCGCAGGTATCTGGCAATGGTGTCAAGCCGGGCCGACAGCACCGATCGCTCGGCGATGGTCCGGTCATAGTGTTGTGCCGCCTCACGACGCTCGGCTTCCAGGCTCTCATAGGCCGAGGCCAAGGTGTCGATCTGTTCCCTGCTGGATTTCAGCTCGGCAAGACGCTTTTTAAGCAGCGCAAGCTTGGTTCCATGCGCCTGTTTCCGGTAAAGCCCGTCCGCTTCGGTCTCGAGCGCGCTCAACGTGTCGCTGGCATGTCCAAGACCAGCGCTGGCTGTAAACAGCAGCTTGCCGAGGTCGCCGCGCGATTCCAGGATCGACTTGCCGCCAGCTTCCAGCGTTTCGTCGTCCAGGGAAAACATGGTCTGGTAGGCATCGCGCGACAGGCCGGCCAGATGAGCCGCTATCGCCATTTCGCTCACAGGTTGGCCCATGGCGTCCAAGAGCGAGTTGCTGCGCTGTTTGGTGCGCGTGAAGGCGTGCTCCGTGCCAGCCAGTTCGAGCACCCCGCCAATGCGCATGGCGCTGTACTCGTGCAGGAAATTGTAGCGGCTGCGCTCCTCGATGCCGAACAGCAGATCCAGATAGCCCGACAGCGCCGTCGACTTGCCGGCCTCGTTCAGGCCGAACACGATATGCAGGTCGGGGCCTGATTCCGGCTTGGGTCCGAAATCGATCATCCTGTCGGTGAACTTCCCGTAACGGATAAGATCAAGGCGCCGCAGCCTCATTGCGCGCCACCTGCCTTGAGACGGGCCGTGACGAGGTTGGCACCGCCGGCGAGCACCTTGTCGAGGAAGAGCTCCAGCCCGGCCTCGTCCTTTCCGGCGAAGTCGCGCCCTTCGGCCGGCAGATCCGCGATCATCTTCTGCACGAACGCCCTCGCCTCGGCCCGGAAGGCTTGCGAGCCCGCGTCGGCACGCATCGATTGCGCGAGCTCGAAAATCGGATCAGCTCCGTCCTCGGCCGTTCCGGCCCTGGGCGGACCGAGATCATGCTCCAGCTTTTCCACCCAGGTGTCGCCCACCTGTTCGGCTGCCTGCTCGGCCTCGGCGAGCAGCAGGTCGCGGTCGCGGATCAGTGCCCATGACACAGGTGACGCGCCCGTCAGGCTGAGGCGGATGACAGCATGACGCGACCTGACGGTGGTCCGGATAGTTTCGAGCGCGGTGCGGACGCGCCCAACGACTTCAGGCCATTCAACAGTGCCGGTCAGGCCGACGCTCGCGCGCTCGAATTGCGCGACACTGGTCAGCCTTTCCTCGATCTCGATCGAACGGTCGTCGTGTATAGTCACAAGGGTGACGGACTTTGCGCCGGCTTCGTTGATGTCCCTGCCCTGCGGTATTCCCGGCATCACTACGGTGCTTGTTCCGGGATGGACTTGGCGGACATGGATGTGCCCGAGCGCCCAGTAGTCGAAACCATGGCCGTGCAGGTCGGCGAGACTGCACGGGGCGTAGACGTCGTGACCTGGCGACCCTGCCAGGCTGGTGTGCATGATCCCGACATTGACCGCGCCCTCGCGGGCGGCCGGATATTTCGGCAGCAGACTGTCTGGCGCCTTGGGATTGGCAAAGCTCAAGCCATGGAACATCACATCGAGCCCGCCGGCTGTCTGCAGCACCGACTGGGGCCGGGCGCCGAAGATCGTCACGGTGTCGGGAAACACCAGCTGTTTCGATATTCGCGACAGCGCATCATGGTTGCCGCGGATCTTGAACACCCGGATGCCGGCCTGATGCAGGCGTGCCATTTGCGACGCGAGGAAACGTGCCGTTTTCATCGACGTCTGGTCGCCGTCATAGAGATCGCCGGCGATGACCAGCGCATCGACATGCTCGGCAAGGCACAGATCCACGATCGAGACGAATGCCTGGCGGCTGGCATCACCGACGAGCTCGGCAAGCTCGCGGTTTCGCAACGCGAGCGAACGCAGCGGCGAGTCGAGATGAATGTCGGCGGTGTGTACGAATCGAAATGCCATGACGGTCTCCAGCCTCCGAACATAAGGGGTTCAACAGAGGCCGAGGAGAAATTTTTCTACGGGGCGTGTCGTGAGATTGAGCAACTACTCACTTCGCTTTTTTGCGAACGTGTTTGCCAGCCCCTATCGCTTTGAGGGTGCGAATGGCGGCAAGGCTGCCAATGCCCTAGCCACCACCCATCGGGGCCGTCGGTTTTCGCTCGGAGAACGTGGCCCTTCCTGAAGCGGGACGACAACTTCCTTCCAAACGTCAAACTTAGCTTCCTTTCGATTTCGTACCGATCAAAAGCGTCTGTAACCTAAAGCCCAAGCGCGCAAAGTCGTTTGCGACACAGGCACCGAAGTGTCCGCTTTGCGCCCAATGGCGGTCATAGAGGTCAACCTCGTCACTGCCTGAAAGCAGACATCGCTGGGGACCATAGTAGAGGTCACAGTTGCGTCATATTCGGACCTACGCGGGGACAAGCGTGAACGTCTCAATTCCGTTACATTCCAGTCCAAACGAACGCGCGTCTCGGGCGCGCAATGAGCCAAGCTCGCAAACAACGTTGTCGGAATCCACGCAGATGGTGCGACCTCAACGGCTCAGGGCGTCCAGCGCCCTTTGTGCCGCGATGAGGTCGACGATTGTATACCTAGTGTTAAATGTGTGGACCACCGCTTGCAGACGCGTCGCGGCCTCATGGACACGACCTTGACGTGCCAGAACCGGTGCTAGTTGCGTTGCGGCGCGAAGCTCGAAAAGTCTCGCTTGCTGCCGACGGGCAGTAGCAATCGCTGCTTCGAAAAGGTGCGCGGCACCCGTCAGGTCACCTCTATCTGCTGCGATCCGGCCACGAAGGCGGATACATTCTGCCAGATAGCTCGCCTCGTCCGTGTCGCAAATGAGGGTATCGACATCATCAAGCATTTGCGATGCATCTTCGATGCGACCGGCCCGCAGGAGAAGATCACAAAGTTCGCATACTTTCTCAGGGGTATGAAATACGACGCCCTGCCCACGCCAAAGAACCACACTCTCCCGGACGTCATCGATGCCGGCATCCAGGTCACCTAGATGCGAGCGGGCATGGCCACGCCACCTGAGGCCACTGCTTCGACGCGCCGTGTAGCCATGCCGTTCGCAAATCTCGACGATCTTCTTAGCGTTATCGAGTAATTCCTTGTATTGGCCGAGTAGCGCGCACAATTGGCACTGCACGAGAAGATGCCACGCGAGGTCGAAGGGCTTATCGAGCTGGTCAAAATCTCGCGTCAGGCACTCTTTCTCTTCGACTGCAGCATCAAAGAGACCCAATATAATCAGCGATTCGCTGAAATATGCCTGGGCAGACACACGTTGATCCGCACCGGCGAACGAAATGCGACGACTTGGGTCAACACGATCAATCAGATCTAAGGCATTCCGCAATGCCTCCGCTGCCAGTGGTTGTTCTCCTCGGTTGGAATGAGCAATTCCCTTCGTTGCCCAAAGACCACCCAGATGGGCCGTCGGAAGGAGATCGGCACCGTTTGTGAGCTGCTCTTCGGCCAGGGTCAGGTAATCGTGATTGCGCCCAGTGACATAAAAAAATGCGGCGAGTGAAAGCGCAACGTCACATTGCAATTCGACCGATGCAAGTGTTCGCGGCGGCAAGACGTGCATCCTCAAGCGTCTTCCCAAGGCGCTCAGAGCGATACCCTTCAGCCTGCATCAAGGCATTGGCCATCGCAAGGTGGAGATGTGTCATCCGTTCGGCGCCGCCGGACATATCGCCAAGTCTCGTGCTGCAATCAATAGCATTGGCAAAGGGCGACACGGCTTCCCGAGTGGCAGCTCTGGCCACGGCGGCCCTTCCCGCCTTTTGCCAGTGATCGAGCGCGCCCGCCCAATCCCCAGCTTCTTGAAGGTGGTGCGCGAGGAGCTCGGGTTGCGCTTCAGTGATTTCGGTCCACTTTTCCTCCAACACGTCTGCGACACGCTTATGTAGCTCCTGACGCTTGGCGCGCAGCAGCGTGCCATAGGCTGCGTCCTGAACGAGCGCATGCTTGAAGAGTAAGTGGCCAGTGGCCGGGTCCCTCGGCAGAACACCAGACCGGCGCCGACGAGTTGATCCAGTGCGCCATTCAGATCAGCGACATTTCGCTGTGCGACCGCTGCCAACAATTCGTAGGAGAACTCCCGACCGAGAACCGCGCCGACTTGTGCGACCTCCTTAACGGTTGAGCCGAGGCGATCGAGCCGCGCCATCAACGAGGCATGCAGTGTGGCGGGGACGTTCAACGCCGTCGCAGCAGCTCTTGAGAGCACTGTCCTGGCGTTGCCGCTCTCCAACACCGCCTTGGTTAGCTCCTCGACGAACAGTGGCACCCCATCCGTGCGTTCAATGATCTCGGCGACAACATCGCTCGGCAGCTCTCCGTTGCCGACGACCCGTTGGACCAGCGCGGCGCCGTCGCGACGGTCCAGCCGGCTGAGGGCAAGCAGTCTGACATGTGCCTGCCCGGTCCATGGCGCTTGAAATTCCGGGCGAAAGGTGACGACCAGTAGCACCGGCAGGCTCGACATGCGCTCGATGATAAGGTCGAGCAGTTCCCGCGAACTGGGGTCGATCCAGTGCACATCCTCGAAGAGCATCAGCACAGGACCTTGTCGCGCCAGGTCTTCGAGCTGCCGGAGCAGCGCATCGAAGGTTTTCTCTTTCTTACGCTGGGGCGTCAGTTGGAGAAGCGGGAAGCGGCCTTCGGTCGGCAACGACAGCAGCTCGGCCAGCAGCGCCCCGTCCTCCGGCGAGGCCGGGGCAAGCAGGGCCGCAAGCTTATCCAGCTTCCTCTCAGGCGGGTCGTCGCGCTCCAACCCGGCGGCACGTTCTAGCTGCGCAATGGTCGGGTGGAGCGCGCTGTCTTGATGGTGCGGCGAACAGAAATAGCGCAAGCGGGTGTGTGGCTCATTCTGGATCCGCTCCTGCAAGGTGACGGTCAGGCGCGACTTTCCGATGCCGGGCTCGCCTGAGAGCAGCACCACGCGACCTTCACCACTTTTCGCGCGATGCCAGTGACGCTGCAACAGGTCGACCTCCTCCTCACGCCCGACCAGCGGCGTGGGCGTCGTCCCATGCAGCGCCTCGTACCGGCTTTCGACAGCGCTCTCACGAAACACCTGATAGGGATGGATCGGCTCCGGAAAGCCTTTCACCTCGACGGCGCCAAGATCGCGATATTCGAAAAGATCGCCGACCAGCTGCCGCGTTTGCGGCCCGATCACGACCGCGTCGGGTTCGGCAAGAGCTTGCAGGCGGGCGGCGAGGTTCGGCGTCTCGCCCACGACGCCGCGCTCTTGCCCTTCGCCGGCGGTGATCAGATCGCCAACCACGACCTGTCCGGTGCCGATGCCGATACGAACCCGCAATGGCTCGGGCTCTGGGAGTCGCCTGACGGCATCGACGAGAGCAAGGCCAGCGCGCACCGCCTGCTCGGCGGCGTTCTCGTTCGCCTGCGGGTAGCCGAAATACACCAAAACTCCGTCGCCCATATACTTGGCGACAAAGCCGCCGAAGTGGGCGACCGTATCGGCGACACAACGGTGATACGCTCCGATGATCTCACGCAGGTCCTCGGGATCCAGCCGTGTCGCCAGCGCCGTCGAGCCGACGAGGTCGACGAACATAACGGTCAGCTGTCGACGCTCCGCGCGAGATTCCGAGCGTGGAGGCGGCCGACGAGCCGTGGTGGGCCGGATCTGATCTTCGGCCAGGGCCGCAATGCCGCTGAGCAACTTACGCCGATGCCCAATCGACGTGATCCCGAGCGCCGTCAGATCGTCGGCGGTCAGGCTTGGAAGCACCTTTTCATCGATGTCGTGGCTACCGAAGGCGTCGGCATACTCGCCGAGGCCGAGGCCACCAGCCATGCCCGAACATCCACGTGCCTACCTCCCAGGCGGTGGAGGCTTTGCCCGACCACTATATCGCAAACACTAAGCCTGGTCGCGTCTCTCGCGATGAGCAATGCCCCGTTGGCGGTGCGTTATCTTATCAGTGAATGATGCCACCAGTCCCGAATTTTTACTGGTGGGTAGCCTGCATTCAGATGGCATATTAGGACAAGTTAAATTAATATAGAGTGCGGCCCACGACCATTCGCGCGATTGATCTCCACTTTGGAGGAACTGGTATCCAGAAACCGGAACGCGGGAGGATGAAATGACTTTGAAGCACTGTCTTCTAGCCGTCGTTTTCACGTCACTGTGCATGGGTTCTGCCCAGGCCCAGTCTGCGAAGGAAGCCATCGAAGCCGCTAATGCCGAGTTCGTGAAGGCTTATAACAGCAAGGACGCGGCCGGAGTTGCGTCGAAGTACGCGGATGACGCGGCCGCATTCCCGCCGGATATGGCGCGTGTCGACGGCCGCCAGAATATCCAGAAGCTATGGCAGGGCGCGATGGATATGGGCATATCGGGGCTCACGCTTTCGACGCTTGATGTCCAAGAAAGTGGAGATTTTGCGTTCGAGTCCGGGAGTTTCTCTCTCAAGGCACCCGGCAAGGATTCGAAGCTGGTCGATGCGACCGGGAAATATGTGGTGGTCTGGAAGAAAGGTCAGGACCGCACCTGGAAGCTCTACCGGGATATATGGAATTCCGACTCGGGGAAATGAAAGGCACGTACGACGCTATGAGTGGCGCCATCTCGCCGAGAACTTCTTCTGCGACCTCAAGCAATTCAGGCGTGTCGCCGCTTGATACGAAATCGCGCGCTCAAGAGTGCAGCGCATAACCGCACGGGCAATTGGTGAGAAGGGAAGGCTGGCGTGCGCGGCGCACGGTTTGAGTGCCGCGTTGACCCAAAGACCACACTGAAGAAGCGCCTCAAGTCTGTCGTAGGGACTTCAGCAGGCAACTATTGGCAATAGTGCGGGGAGAGCGCAGGATCGTCCAAAGGGCCTTTGTTTGCGAAGGACATGGCGCGATGAGTCAATTTGATAGCGAACCAGTTCGTGATCCTGCCGGCCTCGGCTTCGACAAGGGGCGGCTGGTACGACTGAAGCAGTGGATGCAGCGCTATGTCGACACCGGGCGCTGGCCGGGTGGTGCGGTGCTCGTCGCGCGCCATGGAGAACTCGCCTTTTTCGACTGTGCCGGTTACGCGGATGTCGAAGCCAAGCGGCCCTGGCAGCGCGACCTTATCGCCCGCATCTACTCGATGACCAAGCCTGTCACCGCAGTTGCGCTGATGATGCTGTACGAGGAGGCGCGCGTGCATCTCGACGATCCGGTCGAAGCTTACCTGCCGGAATTCAAAAACGCGCAACTTCTGATACCGGGCGCTACATCGCTGGATCAAACAGTGCCCGTCAAAACGAAGATAACGATCCACCATCTGCTGACCCACACATCTGGCCTAAGCCTTTTTACGAATCCCGGACTGCTCGGTGAAGCTTATGCCAAGGAAAAACTTGGCCTCGCCCTTGCCTACGGTGGGCTCGACAAGATGGTGCGCAGGATTGCCGAGCTGCCATTGGAATGGGAACCGGGCAGGAAATGGCAATACAGCACCGGGTCCGATGTCATCGGCCGCATCGTGGAAGTCGTTTCCGGAATGACGCTCGACAAGTACTTCGCGACTCGCATCTTCGAGCCGCTCGGCATGACCGACACCGGCTTCTCTGTGCCGGAGTCTGAGATCAGCCGTTTTCCCCCGCTCTATGAGGCGACTGTTGGCGGCATGGCATTGCACGAAGCGCCGGAAGTTTCAGCGTGGCGGCAAGCCAGGGTTGATACGTTCTGCGGTGGAGGCGGGCTCGTCGGAACCATCGACGATTACTGGCGGTTCGCCGAAATGCTGCGGGCTGGAGGTGTACTCAACGGCGAACGCATCCTTAGTCCCCGCACTTTGAGCTTGGCGGCGTGCAATCACCTACCGGGAGATCTTGCCTCGATGGCAACCGAAGTTTGGGCCGAGACACAGTTCGATGGTGTCGGGTTCGGCCTATTAGGCTCTGTCGTCCTCGACCCGGCCAAGGCACAAATTTCGGCGCAAGTGGGTGATTATGGCTGGGGCGGAGCGGCAGGCACCTTCTTCTGGGTGAGCCCGGGCGATGACATGGTTGTTGTTCTCTTCACGCAACTGCTGCCTTCGAGCGCCATTCCCGTGCGCAAAGAGCTGCGCGCACTCGTCCATGGCGCGTTGACGGGGGCCTAGACCTCTCAACAGAAGCTGAGCAAACTTTGCGCATAGCAAGCTGGGCCGGCTCGACTTCGTCGTGCTCGATGAGCTCTTCGCGCAAGCCGGCGGGCAGTGCTCTTCCACCTCATCAGCCAGCTTCACGAGCGGACCTCGCTTCGGCCATCGGTCACCTCACGACGATGGCCGCACCACCTCAATGTCCGCTATTGAATACCCTAGTCGCGAACCTGCCAGTCCGCTTCCGGCCCCATTGCGGTCATTCCATAACTCTCGCTCGACTACACCCGAGTGGCTCCAACGGCCCGCGCGCAATCTCAAATAGTCATCATAGGTCTGCGGCTTCCTTCATCCGCGCTAGATGCTCAACGCAGATTTGCTCCGTGCGTTTGTGCAGTTCCGCTGTGCGCTCACCCAGCCAGACGAGCGCCTCTTCGCTAATGATGTAGTGTCTTGAGTAGCGAGCCTTCACATAGGCTTCGTTCAGCGTGTTGAACCACGCGCGATGACGCTGCTGATCCCGCGGCCAGACTTCAGATAGCCGCCGATCTTGGTCTTCAGCCAAAGAGCGCAGAAATGTAAGTTTATGGGATGGCGGACTATAGTTTGTCAGCACCAGTAACAGCGTTGCATAGGTATGTTCGATGGCTTGATGAAGAGTGAATGCGGCCGCTTTTCTCCATCCGCCGTCTGTGCGCGACCTGCCAAGCTGAAACGCGAAAGTCTCAAGCCATTGCTTAGCGCCTGGAGCCCTGTTTCGGAAATTATCTTCCGTGATCAGGTACGCCGCTTTCGGCGTAAGCGGCCTCGGCTCGGCCAGAGGCTCGTCGTCGAGTTCATAGAGGACAATGCCCTCGCGGCGAATGTCCGTGAAAAAGTACTGCCCCTGGCGCAGCGCCGTGTTCACGAAGCGGCGGCTGTGCACGATGAAGCTGGTCGGGGTCTTGATGGCGCGGTCGCGCTCCAGCCGGTCCTTGGCCTTGTACCAGTAGGCGAAGTCGGAGAGCTTGTTGTTGTTGACGATCACCAGCAGGTCGAAATCGCTGCGATAGCCCTTCATCGTCAGAGGTTCGTCGACCCAGTCGCCGCGGGCATAGGAGCCGAACAGGATGATCTTCAGGATGCGGCCGCTCTTCTTCCACTCTGCGCTGCTCTCCGCCAGCGCGTCCTCGAATTCCAGATGCAGGATTTCGACCACGCGGGCGAGCTCCTCCTGCTTGTAATCCGGCAAGTGATCGATGCTGGTTTTCATGCGGGTCGGTTCATGGGTTGGTGAAGGCTGGAGCGCGTGGAAGCGCTGGTTATAGCAGGCTTCGTTCTATGGGAAAGGCTGCCTGGGGCGCGCGTCGCATCAACAGAGTCTAGCATGAGAAAACGCGGATCGACAAATCTAGGTGGGGCAACGAAACGGAGCCGAAGGTGATCCGCAAGTCCATGATCTGGGAGCGGGAGAGGCTTTGTTGTCATTATTGACCTGATCTGCCATTCTGGCGTCCGGCGCGCCGGATTCGATCTGCGAAATCGCCCTGGATCGCGGCGAAAGACTGAGCTGCCCTATGAAACCATTGATTGCGGTCTGCTCGCAGGATGCGGACTTCTATCTTCTCCTTGGCCACATCCTCGAGGTCGATGGCTTCGCCAGCATGCTGGCCCCCTGCGTCGATGACGTGCTGGCAGTCGTCTCCGACAGGCCAGTCGAGGCTGTGTTGCTGGACTGTCGGCCAGACAACAAGGTGGCGGCACAAAGCGCTCGGTTGAAGCAGGATGCCCTGCTGGGCGCCCTCCCCTGTGTGGCGCTGGTTCATCCCGGCGCTGAAGCGCAGCATATCCAGCTCTTGCAGTCGGGTATCGACGAGTGTTTCGTAAGGCCCTTCGCGCCGGCCAAGCTGCTCCACTACCTGCGCTCCAGGCTCGCCATTGGCCAGGCGCCAGGGCCGGCGACGCGCGGTGGGCGACCCCTCGTGTACGCCGATGTCGAAATGCGGGTCGACACTCATCGCGTCTCGTGCGCTGGCAAGGAGATCGCGCTTGGGCCGATCGAATTCAAGTTGCTGCGCCACATGCTGGAGAACCCCGAGAAGGTACTCAGCCGTGAAGAACTGATTGGCGTTGGCTGGGCGAGCAGCCGCGGTGTCGGCGCGCGCACGGTCGATGTCCATATCTCTCAGCTGCGAAAGCTGATCAGCCAGTGCTCGCGGGCCGCCGCCATCCGCACCGTCAGGCTCGCCGGATACGCACTGGCGCGCAGACCCTTCTGATCATTTCAGCGGGTGAAGTCCAGTCGATCCTGGGCGACGACCGCATGCCATGCTGGCTCTCTGGCTAAAGGCAACCCTGCCTTGTGATCTGTGCGCAATACTGGTGAAGTATAGAATAAATAACACGTCATGTACGTTACACAAAAGATTATTTTGTTCGTTGTTGCGCAATGGCGCCCCGGCTGAAAGCATACGGTAGAAGTTACATCAGAGCCGACTAATACGTTGCTTTTCAGGAGTGTCGCTCATGTTGGACGGAGCAGGATTTGGCGTGGCTGTCGGCCACCATGGCGAGCTGGTTCAGGGCCTGTTCGAGGACGATGGCGCCCGCCTGCGGCGCGCGCTGGTTTCGCTGCCCTGCCGCCAGCTGAAATCCAGGGCGACGTTCATCGCAAGCGACGGCGGTGGCGTTCGTGTGCTGCCGGGCTCGTGCGACAAGGCCAGGCGGGCCGCGGAACTGACGATCGCAAGGTTCGGCCCTCCGGGGACCGGCGGCAATCTCGCTATTGACAGCAACATCCCGGTCGGGCGCGGCATGGGATCGTCGACGGCCGACGTTCTGGCGAGCATTCAGGCAGTCCTGGATTGGCTGGAGATCGAACCGGCGTCGGACGAGGTCATGCGCGTCGCTGTCAGCGCCGAAACCGCCTGTGACTCCACCCTGTTCAAACAGCAGGCTGTGCTTTTTGCGCATCGCGACGGCATCGTAATGGAAGCCTTCCGCAGGCCGCTGCCGCCAATCCATCTGATCAGCATCGACACAACGCCCGAGGTGACTATCGATACGCTCGAGTATCGGCCGGCGCGCTATGACGCCCTGGAAATCGAAACCTTTAGGCCGCTGCGCAGTCTGCTGCGGACAGCCATCAAGCATGCGGACGTCCGCATGCTGGGTAGGGTCGCGACGGCAAGCGCGCGGATCAACGAGCGCTTCCTGCCAAAGCCGGGTCTGGACGAGATCGAAACCGTCGGGAGCCGTTTCGACGCCATTGGCATTCAGGTCGCCCATAGCGGCACGGTTGTCGGGCTGATGTTTGATGCGCTTGACCGAGACGCATCCGTGAACATCAACGGCGCGATGGACGCGTTGCGACATTCCGGCTTCGAGCCGGCGATCTTCCGTCACTGACAACCTGGCGAAGGGAAAGCTCGATGTCGATCCATGTGCTGATGCGCCGGCTGGAGGATTTCGAGGGGCCGCGCCTCGTTCCGCTCGGCGCAAACCTCTTCGGCGCCAGCTTCTTTCTCATGAAGCTCCTGCCGGCCCGGTTCATGCTCGAGCGCGCCGTCGAACAGGGACGGTTGCGACCGGGTGGGACAATCTGCGAATCCTCATCGGGAACCTTTGGTCTTGCCTTGGCCATGCTGGCTGTTCAGCATGGATACAGGCTGATCCTGGTCAGCGACTGGGCGCTCGATCGCCATCTCCATAGGCGCCTCGTCGAACTCGGCGCCGAGGTGACGGTCGTGGACAGCCCGGCGCCCTCTGGCGGGTTGCAGCAAGCGCGGCTCGATCGCTTGCATGAGTATCTGCGCGACATTTCCGGCAGCTACTGGCCCTCGCAGTACGACAATCGCGACAACCCGCTCTCCTACGGGAAAATTGCCGAACAGTTGATAGACAGGGTCGGCAGGCTGGACTGTCTGGTCGGTCCGGTCGGATCGGGTGGTTCCATGAGTGGGACATCGCGTTACCTGCGCACTCTGTTTCCCGAGCTCCATGCGATCGGCGTTGATACGCCCAGCAGTGTGCTGTTTGGCCAGCCGAGCGGCAAGCTCAACCTGAGCGGGCTAGGTGGCAACATTCTTCCCGGCAATGTCGAGCACAGCCAGTTCGACGAGGTCCATTGGCTCACGCCGGCAGAAGTCTTTGACGCCACGCATCAGCTTCATCGCGAGCACGGGCTTTTCATGGGCCCGACCAGCGGCGCGGCCTACAGGGTTGCCGAATGGTGGTCGCGTAACAACCCGGACAAGAAGGTGGTCGTGCTGTTTCCCGACGAGGGTCACCGTTACGTCGAAACCGTCTACGACCAGCAATGGCTTGCAACGGTGGCCGGGTGGCCAGGTCCATTGCGTGCCAACCCGGTCACGGTCGGCGCACCGACCGAGCCGATGCCGGCATGGTCCCGTTTCGGCTGGGGGCGCAGGACACTGGAGGAAGTGCTGGCGCAGGCCGGTAGGGAGTGATGCGGCCGGCGGACAGCGCAACGGGTTCTGACGGTTTTGCCCGAGCGCTGGTGGCGCAATCGCCAGGCGGCTCCGGCAACAACCCCGCCACTGGCCGCCCGGCAGCCATGCCCGGCGGGCCGGGCCGCGCGGTAGAGGGAGCTGAGGCCATGGAGTTTCGAAGTCAGAGGCTCAACCATCGGCGTCCGAAGATACTGTGTCAAAGCCGGTCCATCCTGCCGATCTACGCCATGCTTCTCGCCATGCAATGCGCGCGCAGCATGTACATCGTTCTGGCGTCGTGGTTCGCGCTGCAGATCACTGGTGAAATCGCCTCGGTCGGCAGGGTCTTGATCTGCTGGCAATTGCTGGCCTTCACCGTGGGGCCGTTCCTCGGACCCCAGATCGACCGCTGCCGCCGGCGCAGGGTGTTCATGATGGGCGAGACAATTCATGGCGCGGGCGTAGGCCTGCTTGCCGTCCTCGCCTGGTTCTGTTCTCCACAACACACACCGATCGGCGTCCTCTACGCCACCGCTAGCCTCATCTCGGTCGGTTCACTTCTCTCCTATCCCAGTAGCCAGGCGTTGATAAAGCTGGCTGGCGCACGAGTGCTGATGCGCACCGTGTCCATGGGCATTTTCTCCAGCCAGATCGGAAATATAGCAGGTGCCGCAATTGCCGGGCTTTGTCTGATACTTGTCGGCGTGGCCGGCAGTCTGGCCATTTGTGCGGCCTCCTCCTTTCTGGCCGCCCTGTTCGCGACGTTCCTTTATGACCAGGATGTCACCGGACCGAAACGCCCTGGTCTCCACATTGCGCATTTTATGGCAGGTCTTCGGGAGACCATAGCGACCCCCCGTCTCAGGTCGGCGGGCCTTGCACTGTTGCTGGCCTACGCATCGGCACATGCCTCCAATGCGCTTCTTGCCGGCTTCGCGCGCTACGAGTTGAAGCTTCCAGCCACCCTCTATGGCTGGCTTGCGGCGATGTATTCCGGAGGTGGCCTGATCGGAAGCCTCACCCTTGCCTGGCTTTCCGGTGTGGCAAGGGAAAAGCTCCTCCTTGCCGTGGGAACCATGTTGCTCGCTGGCGCGACGGCGGCCTTTTCGACCTCCCGAACCATGGCCGAGGCTGTGCTCTGGCAAGGTCTCATCGGCCTGTCCTTCATGATGGTGCGTGCCGGCGCGGACGTTACGATACTGAAGGTTGTACCAAGCCCGATGGTTGGCCGCGTGCGCAGCAATATCGATGCTGCAATCGGGCTCGTGGCAGTTCTGATTTACCTACTGCCGGGTCTCATGCCGGGTGCTCCTACCCGTCACATCTTTCTCGGTCTCGCCAGCCTGTTTGCCGTGGGAAGTTGCGGCGTGCTTTGGATACAATGGCGTCAGGGATTCTCCAAGCCATGGTGACCAGGTCGGCCCGGACCGCCCGCTGGCCGGCCTATGAAGCGAGGACAAAGTCATGAGGTCGCCATCGAAATCCCGTGGGCCGGCATTGGGTGAAGCGGGGGCTTCGTCGATCGTGCCGCGCCTGGACGGGATCAGCCTGCAGCGCGTGGCGCCCTGCGATCGGCCCGCCATCAAGACGTTGCTGCTCGATGCTGAACAGGAACAGTTCGCCGGCTCGGTGGATGCTGTCTTTGACGAACTGCAAAACAGCCAGCATCCGCAGTTCGAGCATCCCTTTGCCATTGCCGCCGCCGACAACACGGTGGGCTTCTTCATTCTTCGCGAGAAGCAGGCACTGCCGCCGTGGGCGCCACGAGACGCGGTCACATTGCACAGTTTCCGCATCTGCCGCACCTTGCAAGGCATGGGATACGGCCGCGCCGGGGTCGGCCTGGCGATCTCGTGGCTGCGGCGGGAACGTCCCGATATCAGGCAGTTGATGCTTGCCGTCAACACCCGCAATGCTGCGGCGAAATCCGCCTATCTCAAAGTGGATTTCAGCGACACCGGTGAAGTCTTCCACGGTCCGATCGGCGATCAAAACATCCTGACGGCGAGGGTTCCGCGCGGCTGTGGCTGACGCGACTTTCCCCGCGTCGGTCTTTCCATTTCTGTCAACTAGGTATACTAGGTATAGCTACATTGGGAGGAAGCGATGCAGTTTGTGACGCAGCGGTTTGCCGCATTTGCCTGTTTTACCAGGTACCAGGACCTGCCGGACTCGGTCGTCGAGAAGACGCAGCGCGCCATTCTCGACACGATCGCGGCCCTCGTCGGCGGCGCGCCGACCGACAATGCGCGGCTGTCGCGCATTGCCGCGAGAGCTTGCTTTGGACCAGGTGCGTCGCACGCCTGGTTCGCCGGTGCCGGGTTGCATCCGCTCGGCGCTCTGTTTGCCAATTGCGCAGCGGCGAGTTCGCTCGACGTCGATGACGGCCATTGTCTTGCGGCGGGCCATCCGGGTGCTGCCATCGTTCCCGCCGTGCTGATGGAAGCAGCAAAGCTGGGCAGCGATGGCCATGATGTGCTCACCGCGACCGCGCTCGGCTACGATGTCGCCTTGCGCATCGCCGCTGCGCGCCGCTTCACCGACACGATGAGCTTTGCCAGTGGTCAGTGGACCGGCTTCGGCGTCGCGACCGCAATCGGATGGCTGCGCGGCATGCAAGCCTCCCAACTCGCACACGCAATCGCGATAGCAGGCGCCGAAGCGCCGCAAAACCTGCCGCAGGGCGATTGCCAGGCGAGCTCCGTCAAGGGCAGCAGCCCCTGGTCGACAGTCACGGCGCTGTTGGCGGTCGATCGAGCCGGTGCCGGCATGACCGGCTCGATCGACTTGCTGGACCGGGCCCACGCCTACGATGTCGACGCCATCACCGCCGACCTTGGCAGCCGCTGGCTGATCACCGAGACCTATCTCAAACCCTATGCGGCCTGCCGCTATACGCATCCGGTCATCGATGCCGTGCTCTCGCTCGTTGCGGATCGCGATCCAGGGGAGCCGATCGATCGGTTGATCGTCGAGATCTTTCCCGAAGCGCGAAAACTGCCCAACGAAATCGCGCCCGACTCGCTCGAGGGCGGGCAGTTTTCAGTGCCCTTTGCAGCAGCACTTGCCGCGCTGCGCGGCGCGGCGGCCTTCCGGCCTTTGCGTCCGTGTTCGCTTTCGGATCCGGAGGTGGTGGCGCTCGCGGCGAAAGTCGAGATCCGCTATCCCGACGACCTGGCCGGCATCTTTCCGCAGCGCACGCCGGCGCGGGTGACAATGGTTGCCGAGCGGCGCGAGCGCGTCGTTGACGTGCCGCTCCCGCTGGGCGACGCCAACAACCCCATGGACCGCTTGAGCGTCGAGGAAAAGCTGCATGACCTCGGCCGCGATATCCTGTCGCGGGACGCTCTCGAGCAACTTATTCGGTCCGTGGGGTTGCTCGAAGAGGGAGAGATCGCACCGCTGTTCGCTTGCCTGGCGGCCCATCCAGGCGACGGCGTTTAGGTGGCGGCGGCCGCCATGTTTCGGTGGTAGCTGAACAGTGAGGAGACCCCGCCCGGCTATGCGCTCACTTTCCTTCTTGCGCGCGCCGCTTTGGGCGGCGGGGGCGCCTTGCGGCCGAGCCCGATCGATTTCGCCAAGGCGGACCGTTGCGCGGCGTAGCTTGCCGCGACCATAGGATAGTCCTTGGCCAAGCCCCATTTGGCCCTGTATTCATCGGGCGTCATGCCAAGCAGGCCCAAATGACGCTTCATCGATTTGAATTTTCGGCCGTCTTCCAAACTGACGATGTAGTCAGGAAAGACCGACTTCTTTGGATTGACAGCAGGGACCGGCGCGGGTCTGACGGCGACCACCGGCTGCTCCAGCTTCAACAGTGCGGCATGTACGCTGGCGATCAGATCGGGTAAGCCCGTTGTCGGCACCGGATTGTTCTGGACGTAGGCGGCCACGATGTCGGCAGTCAAACCGATGGGGTCGACGCTCTCGGTATTGGTCAATTGGAACTCCTGTATTGCCCTGTGCAACACGTTCCTATTGCGGAATTCCGGATTTCGCAACGTCCTGACGTCAGGTGGATACATGGCCCATCGAAGCAACAAGGGGCCGCAATCCGAATTCGGTTCCACGCCTGGCTGTTCGGCGATCAAAACCCGCCGGCGCATATATAGAACTGTCCCATCAATGGCGGCACACCATCAGAAATCGACCTTTCATCTGTGCCCAAGCCTTCATCTCACTCTTACCGGAATGCCCGCTCGATTTGATCGGCCAGTGGCTTGACGAGGTAGGACAGCATTGTCCGGCTGCCAGTCGAAAAGAAGGCTTCGACGGGCATGCCAGGGGCCAGGGTCAAGCCTTTCAGCTTTTTCAACTCTGTGCTCGGCAGGCTGACCCTGACCGTGTAGAAACCCGCGCCGCTGCGCTCGTCGACGCTCAGATCGGCGGAGATCTCGCTGACGACCTCGGTCAGTTTCGGCGTTATGCGTTGATTGAACGCCGACAGCTTCAGCGTCACCTGCTGGGCCAGTGAGAGCTGGTCGATATCCTGCGGCGCAATCCTGGCCTCGGCCGTCAGTTCGCCCGCCACCGGCACCACCAGCATGATCACCTCGCCCGGCGATATGACGCCGCCGATCGTATGGACCGCTAGCTGGTGAATGACGCCATCCTGCAGGCTTCGGATATCGATGCGTTTGAGCTGGTCTTCGGCAGAAACCTTACGTTCGACGAACTCGGATATCTTTCCCTGGACATCGCGCAGTTCAGTCGCTCAGGTTCAACGGACACCCCGGCGACCACTGGCGTTGGAGAGGTCGCCATTTTGCCAGACGAGCGCCCGAAACGATCGCGGGCCGGAACAAAGCTCTGCTAGACTAGTCGACGGAGGCAATGCCTTGCGAAAAAGCGCGATATTCGCAACCGCCACTCGAAGTGCCGACCAGTACGACCCTAGCGTCCCGCCCGACCGTGCCTTGCGCGACGAGCTTTCGCAAGCCGGTCAAGACCGCCGCGCTCGACAGCTCGAGATAAAAGCCGTAGCGCCGCGCCAGCCGCCTCTGGTCGTCGTAGGTCGGTTCGTCCTCTACGACCACTGCCGATCCGCCGCACGAGGCAATCGCATCAAGGGCCTGATAGGTCACCGTCGATCCGCCGATTGACGTTAAAGCCGAATGGCCTTCAAAGTGGTCGCGGTAATCAGCGCCTGCAAGCGCGTTTGAAATGCGTGCGAAGGGCTCAACGGCATGAATACGCGGCAGTTCATCGATGAGCCCTGCCTTTTGCAGATCACAATAGCCGCGCGCGATTCCCCAAAGCAGATCCGCCCTCGATGTCGGAACGATGATGTCGGTGCATGCATAGGTGCCCAGCTGAAGAAAAAGCTCGAAAGCAAGCGAACGGTAGCCATCCACCCCGAACGGATTGCTGCCCACCGCTGGGACAATAAAGTTGGTGGCCGGATACCAGTCCCCGGCGCGGACGCGATCGGCGAGCACCTGCCAGCGGCGTTGCGGCGTTTGCGCGGCCAGCAAGGTCGCTCCGTGCATCTCGATTGCTCGCCGCCAGTTCGGGTTCATCGCAGGTGTGGTGACGATCACGCAGTCGAGCCCCGCCTGGGCCGCGTAGGCGGCAAGAGAGACGCCGGCATTGCCGCTGGAGGCAGCCGCAACCGTCTCGGCGCCGCTCTGCAACGCGCGCTGGACGACAAACCGGCTCATGCGGTCCTTGTGCGATCCGGTAGGATTGGCGCCCTCGTTCTTGAGATGGAGCGCGTGGACTCCGATCTCGTTTGCAAGGCCCTGCATCCGTACCAGAGGCGTGTTGCCCTCCCCCAGTGTCGGGCAGTCCGGGTAGGCCTGCCAGTCACCGACGCGCTCCAGGGACCTGGGAAGGTCCTGATAGTCGATCGCCAGGCTTGCCGGCATGTTCTGGTCAAGGCAGATCGGGCAGCCTTCGAAGTAGTCCGCCACCGCAAAGACCGCCTGGCAGCGGATACAGCGCATCCCACTCACGCGCGGATTGAGCCTCGGCTCTGAGCTAAGCATGTGACGCCCGTTCTGGTCCGGCGTCCAGGTCGGCCATCACCTTGAACAGGCAATCGCCGCGCTCGGTAAGTGACGGCGCCCTGCGGCACGCGACTAGCCCGGAGCTTTCGAAGAACAGCGCTTCGGGTTCGCGCGTCGGCAGGTCCGGAAAGTGAATGCGGCCGGCGATCTGGCCGCCGACGACCTCCTCGCCGATCTCCGCGGCCGGCTCGAAGATGCCCCGGTCACGGGCATAGACGAAAGCGCTATGGCCTTTGACGGTCATGAACCGCGTCGGCGGAGCCGGTTCGACGGCGACCTCGCGCAAAATTCCCTGGTCTTGCAGCAGGCGCTTCAATCCAGCTTCGGCGAGCGCTAAGCCCTCTTTCGACAGAGTCGCGCCGCCGCCAAGCTCCGTGGTCAGAGCGAGCGCGCCCTGTTCCTGTGCGGTCGCCGCCAGGGTGGTCAATCCGCCACCCCCGGTGCCGTCGCTGACGAAGCTGATTGGAGCGCCGAACAGGCGCAAAAGGCGCAGCAGTTGTTCATGTTCCCCGGCGGTCCGCCCTGGTCGCACCAGCGCGCTTGCCACATACTCGAGGGAGCGTCCGCCGGAGTGGAGATCGACGACAATATCGGCCATCGGGATCAACATTTCGCAGACATAATGTGCGATCATCTGCGTTGGGGTACCGGCGGCATCGCCTGGAAACGAACGATTGAGATTGCCCTCATCAAGGGGCGACACACGCCGGCCGGCGGCGACAGCGGGAAAATTAAGAGCCGGAAGGATGATCAGCCGCCCCGAGACCTGGTCATGGCGGATCTCACGGGTGAGGTTGCAAAGGGCGATCTGGCCCTCATACTCGTCGCCATGATTGCCTGCGATGAGCAGCGCGGTTGGGCCGCTGCCATTCTTGATGCAGACCAGCGGTATGGGCACGAAGCCATAAGCGGAAAGGTCGGTCGAATGCGGTAGCCTCAGACAGTCCGACTGCTTGCCCTCGGCGTCATAGTCGATCGGGGTCCAGATGCGTGTCTTACCGGCCATGTTCCACCCTCTCAATTCAGCGAAGCATCTTGTCCAGAAAGAGCCGCGTCCGTTCCTGGCCTGGCGCGGTGAAGAAACTGGCAGGGGATGCGATCTCGACGATGCTCCCTTGGTCCATGAACACCATCTGCTCGGCAACTTCGCGGGCAAAGCCCATTTCATGTGTGACGCAAAGCATCGTGGTGCCGTCCCTGGCGAGGTCGGTCATGACGTCGAGCACCTCCTTGACCATCTCGGGATCGAGCGAAGAGGTCGGCTCATCGAACAGCATGATCTTGGGGTTCATGCACAGCGCGCGAGCGATCGCGACGCGCTGCTGTTGGCCGCCGGATAACTGGCTGGGATATTTGTGTGCCTGGTCGGCAACCCTCACCCGCTCGAGATGGTGAAGCGCCACGCCTGCCGCCTCGGCCTTCGATTGGCCGAGCACGCGTTTCAAAGCGAGGATGCAGTTGGCCATTACCGTGAGATGCGGGAATAGGTTGAACTGCTGAAACACCATGCCGATGCCGCGCCGAAGTCTCTGCAACTGCCGTCGGTCGCGGCTGAGATCTATGCCGTTGACGCGAACGGCGCCCTTCTGAAAGGTCTCCAGACCGTTCAGACATCTGATGAGCGTCGACTTTCCCGATCCGGAGGGGCCGCAAATCACGATCCGCCCTCCCTGCGGCGCGGCAAGATCAATGTTCTTCAGGGCGTGAAAGCTGCCGAACCATTTGTTGAGCGCGACCGTTTCCAGCGCTGGCGGCTGGACGGGTTGCACCGCCCCAGCTGGTTGCCCGATATCCGGGGCTTGAGAGCTGTCCTGTGGCATGGGCTGGTTCATCATCTTGTCGGCCCAAGCAGCTTGCGTTCGATCCGGCCGACCAACCATGCGACCGTCAGCGCCAGGAGAAGAAAGGCGAGCCCGACGACAGTCAGCGGTTCGGCGTAGCGGTAGGTATCGGAGGCGATATCCAAAGCCTTGCCCAGCATCTCCGGCACGGCGATGACCGCCAGGTAAGGTGTGGCCTTCAGGATCGAGACAAAATAGTTCCCGACGGGGGCCGCGACGTTGCGCAGCATCTGGGGAGCCAGCACGAACACTACAATGTCGGTCCGTGTCAGTCCCAACGCCTTAGCTGCTTCCGCCTGGCCCGCGGGAATAGCATCGATGCCCGCCTTGAAAACCTCGGCCAGATAGCCACTGAAATAGATGCTCAGGCCCAGTATGCCGACCAACAGCGCCGGCAACGTGACGCCATAGTGCGGCAGGACGTAGTAGAGAAAATAGAGCCACGCCAGCACCGGCGTGGACCGGATGAAGTCGATGACGAAGCGAACCAGATAGCCGGCAAGGGAGGCCGCCCGCCTGGTGATCTCAAGGCAGAAGCCCAATGCCGAGGCGCCCAGGCAACTCGCCAGCGCCACGCCGATTGTGGTTCCGATGACGCTGAGAATTGTTGGAACGGTCGATACGGCGAATTCGAGATCAAAAGTCACTGGACCAACCTCGTGCCACGCCGATCCGACGCTCGACCCACCGGCCAAACATTGCGACTGGGTAACAGACGACGAAATAGGCGAGCAGCAGCGATGTGTAGACGCCCACCGGATTATACTCGAGCTCGGCGATCTCCTTTGCCCGAAAGGTCATGTCCGTCAGGGTGACGAGCGAAACGAGGGCCGTTCCTTTAACCAGCTGGATGAACTGATTAATGAAGGTCGGTGCCATCCTGGTCAGAGCTTGAGGCAGCTCGATCAGCGCGAGGATCCAGCGTCGCGGCAGGCCAAGGGCCGCGGCAGCTTCGATCTGCCCCCGGTCCAGCGATTGGAGCCCCGCCCTGACAGCCTGGCTGGCGTATCCCCCGGTGTTTAGCCCCAGCACCATTGCGCCAACGATGGTCGCCGGCATTTGAACGCCAATGATCGGCAGGACATAGTAGAAGACAAACAGAAGTATGATGACCGCGGAACTGCGCCAGAACTCTATTATTGCTGTGACGGCAATGCGGGATATGCCGCTCGTCAGATACTGCGCCACGCCGAAGATCAAGGCGAAGGGCACGGCAAACAGCAAGCCCAATGCTGTAACGGTTGCCGTGGTCCGGAAGCCCGCGAAAATTCCAACAAATATTTCAACAATGGTCACGCGTGAACATCCCTGATCCCGTCCGTTGCGCTCGTCACGATGAGTGCTGCCGCAATCACGGAGCGTCCGGCCATCGCAGCTCCTGGCTTGGAATGCCGGTCAGCCCTGCCCCGCGCACACCTGCTCGCTGGTCAGATCCGGCGCGGCCTCCTGATCGCTGAAGCCGTTCTTCGCCATGATGTGGGCCAAGGTCCCGTCGCTCTTCAAGAGTTTGAGGCGCGAATTGTACATGTCGCGGAGGTCGCCATCTTCCTTGCGGAAGGCAATGGCTGAATAGCCGTAGCGCTCCTTGCCGTTCTCTTGCAGGCCCTGGAACGGCAACGCGCGTTCGATGCCCTCGACATTGTCGTCGGACAGAATGCGGGCCACCGTTGGCGCCGAAAATGCGGCGACGTCGATCCTGCCGGTGAGCAGTGCCGAGACATTCGACTGTATATCCGGGAACAGCAGCATGTTGGTATCGGGGACGCCGGCGGCCGCAGCATTCTTGGCCGTTGTACTGCCTCGTCCTATGCCAAACCTTATCTCCGGATTTGCGGCGATCTGAGCATAGCTGTGGACGTTCTTCGGATTGCCCTTGGCAACCAGGGCGGCGTCCGCGAGCTTCAGATCGGGGTCGCTGAAGGCGACGAGTTCACATCGCTGCGGCGTTATGTAGAGCCCCGCGGCTATGGCATCGAACCGCTGTGCCGTCAGGCCCGGTATCAAGGCGCCGAACTCGGTCACCACGATGTCCACCTGGCCGACACCAAGGCCTTTGAACGCAGCCTTGATCAGGTCCGGGTGAAAGCCTTCGGGCTCGCCACCGGCGCCCCGGAATCCCCACGGTGCGCCATTGGATATGCCGATGACGATCTTGCCTTCCCGCAAGACCCGCTCGGCAGTCGTTTCTGCCCGCAACGAAGCTGCGGTCCCTATGAGAAGGGCGCAGGCTGTGGCCACCGTGGCGATTGTTCTGAGCAGTCCAAGCTCACCGGGCATGCAGGTGTTCTCCGTTTCGCAAATCTAGGTAGACCAGGTATAACAGGTATGTCAAGATTTTATAAAGAAAATGTGTGACCATGATTAAGGCTGACGATGGGGCTCGGCGGACAACGCAAAAGGATGGACATCCCATATTCGTTGCGCTAGGTATTCCTAGTATACTTTGATGAGGCTGGAATGACCGGACAGATCGGGACTGCTCTTCATGAGGCCGTACGGCAGGAAATCACACGCCGGGTGCGATCGGCAGAGTACGGTGCGGGTCAGGCTTTGCCTTCCGCTGCGATCCTGGCAGAGGATTTCGGCGTCAGCGCCATTACCATCAAGCGGGCATTGCGCGACCTTCAGTCGGCCGGAATCCTGCGATCGGTGCCTGGATTGGGGACCTTCGTCAGAGAGCAAAGAAGGTTCATTCGTGATCTCGATTTTTCCCTCACCTCCTACGACGATGCCCTTCGACTTGGCCTGAAGCCGTCCATTCACCTCATCTCCTTGACGCGCGAGAAAATACAAGATCCGGCCTTCGATGTGCTCGAGCCGCCGGCCGGCCTGATGCTGTGCGTGCGCAAGGTGATTTTTGCCGACGATACGCCGATCATGTATGACACCTCCTATCTGCCTCGCTCAGTAAGTGACCAGGTGCTTGACGAATTTAGAGAGAAATTCATCAGCGACGTACTGCGCGATCACGGAACTCAGTTCACCAAGACCAAGTTGCTGATCGATGCCGCTCCAGCTTCTGACGAGGCGCAGCAGACCTTCGCGATCCCGAACGGCTATCCGACGCTTCGTCGGCTCTACCGACTGAGCACGAAAGAAAAATCGTTTTCGGTGTTCGGCGTAACGGAATCTCCGTTCGACCGGTTGGCTTGCGTGGTCGAACTCGACGCTGACCACAAGCCCCCGAGACGAAGAAAATAGCCCCCTCGAGTCTCCGCTGAACCCGAGGACACTAGGAATCAGGAGCAGATAAGCATGCTTCCAGTAATGCCATCACCCGATGTGCCGGTGGTTGAGCTGACCAGGCGCCTTGCTGCAGTCCGACGCGAGATGGCAGCCGGGGACATTGACGTCCTGGTGCTCACCGACCAGAAGAACGTGGAATATTTTACCGACTACAGGACGCTGTCCTGGGGCTATCATTCGCGCCCGTTGTTCGTCTTGATCGACCATCAGGATATTCGCGTCATTTCCAACAAGGTCGAAACCAGAAACCTTGAGTCGCGACAAAGAGCCTTCTCGATTGTCTACTACGCAGGCTATCTCGCCGAAGGCGCACGCGCCATCGTCGACGAAGTCCGCGCTCGCGATCCGGGCGCCTCCGCAACTGCCGCGATCGACTATGGGCAGGATATGTCGGGTCGCGGGTCGTTGGAGATCGTCGATGGTTTGAGAGCGCGGGGGCACAGGCTGGTGAGCGCGACGGCTTTGCTGTGGCGAACGCGCATGATCAAGTCGCCGTTCGAGGCAGAGCTCAAACGCATCTCGTTCGAGATCGTCAATGCAGCTTTTGATTATGCCGTTTCGCAGGCGCGTCTTGGCATTACCGAGGTCGAACTCTGTCGCCAGATCCAGACCCGCATCATCATGAACGGGGCCGAACGAGCCGATCCGATCGCTATGACGTTCTGCAGGGGTGAGTTCAACTACGGCCGTCCGCCAGGTCCTCATCCCTTGCAGGCTGGCCAGTACGTGTGGACGGATTTTCGATCTACCTATGGCGGCTACCCAGCAGATAGAAACCGCATCGCCCGAGGCGGCGCGCCTGATAATTGGGAGATCGAGGCCTACCAACGAACACGGTCGCTGACGGCGACACTCGCTAATGGGGTCAAGGCCGGGATGACCTGCGGCGATGTTTTCGGCGCGTTCGAAGAGCTTTGGGACGATGCTGGCCTGCCTCCCGCCTATGGGATGGTATCCCGCATTGGACACGGTGGGGGGCTCGATGTCACGGAGCCTCCGTCTATCTCCAAAGGCAATCCAGAAGTCATAAGACCTGGCATGATCTTGCATTTGGAACCCAAGCTGGAGATCGACGGCGCTGTCTTCCAGTTCGAGGAGGTCATCTTTGTCGGTGAGCAGGGCATCGAGTTTTTGAGTGAGCTCTCTCCAGAGCAATTGCCAGTCATCACCTGAGCTGAACTGGCTGTGCCTGCCGGTGTCACGGACAGAAAGGCAACTGCATGCCGAGGAGGTTGCTGTGGTCGTTGGGCACCCACGTGAACCAAAGGGATGAAAGCCGGATGTTTCGGAAACCCGGCAACTGGTTCAATGAGGAGGTGGGCGAAGCGAAGAGCCGAGCAGCCTGCCGAAACGCGAGCGACGCCATGAAGCCACTGATCGTCATATGCTCGGATGACGCCGAATTCTATCTGATCCTCAGCCACGTTCTTGCGGTGGATGGCTTCACCAGTGCGCTGGCCAGCAACGTGAACGAAATGCTGGAGCTTGCCACCGAACTGGCCGTCCATGCCTTGCTGCTAGATTGTCAACCCGACAACCAGATGGCAGAGAGCTGCGGCCGGCTCAGACAGGATGCCAGGACAAGCGCCCTGCCCGTGGTTGCCTTGATTGCGCCTGGCGCAGAGAGCCAACATATCGCGCTGCTGAAGTCGGGTATCGACGAAGCTTTTGTCAGGCCGCTGGCGCCAGCCAAGCTGCTGGATTATCTGCGCTCCAGGCTCGGCGTCGACCGTCACTCCGGATCGCGACTGGAGACCGCCCTGTCGCTAAACCATGGCGACATCGAAATGCAGATCGATTCCCACCACGTGCGTTGCAACGGCAGGGAAATCGAGTTGGGGCCGATCGAGTTCAAGCTGCTGCGTCATATGCTCGAAAACCCAGGGAAGGTGCTCAGCCGTGAAGAGCTGATTGGGGCTGCTTGGCCCAACAATGTCCATGTCGGCCCGCGCACTGTCGACGTTCATATCAGCCGGCTGCGAAGATCGATCAAGCTGTCATCCCACCGTGATGTGATCCGGACAGTCAGACTTGGTGGATACGCATTGCAAGATCGAACGGCTTAAGCGCATTTTGGAATGCCTGTCATGGCTCTGTCGGCCCTTTCTGGGCAGAATTCCATGACAGCCACTATGCGACAGGCCGTTCATGCGGCACCTCTCGCCGGGGGCGGCGGTCCCGGGCCGCGTTGCGCCGCTCCTTCGGCGCCCCGTTTACCGGTCTTGAGGTCACGAACGTGCTGCGGCGGCGAAATGAAGGCCGTTGCATGTTCGGACATTTCGCGGCCTCCACTTTGTGCGCCCTTCTTTCTTTTTGCAGCTGCGCGGCGCCTGATCGGCAACACGCTGCCAATAGCGCACAAGCTCATCCTGGCGAGACTGCATCGGGCAGCAGTTGCAAAATGTTCTCCGGGGACGCCATGGTCCCTGTTCGCCACCCGTCGCCGCAAGGACGCCGGCGGGTTTGCCGGAAATCGGTACGAGATCTTCGCGCTGACTCTTGAACACGGCCTCGCGCAATATGCCGCGATCAGTCACGCCGCTGAATTGCACCTCGGCCAGAACGTCCGGCCGTACCCACGTGGCTTTCGGTTTATTGACAGGGTCCGACAATGGCGATTTGCCGATGACCAGCGGATCGAGCGCCGGCTGTGCTGAGGTACACGGTGTCGGGACGAAGGTCTTCCAGGGCGGCGAGGCTCATCGCGTCAATCGCCGCTTCGGTGACGCAGAGGCGGGACGCCTCGGGTCGGCCGAACCGGAACAGAGCACCTTGGCGCCAGCCGTGGCATGCCGCGCCAATGCGGTCCGCGTTTTCCCAGCCGGTGACGGTTCCGTCCACATCCCTATGCGCGGCCCACATGCTGCCATGCGGCCCCTCGCGCAGGAGACCGGCGGCGGTTGCGGCGCGCAGAATGGGATCGGGAAGATGACGACCGTCTCGCAGGTAGGTAGCACCCCGCCGATCCGCGCCACAGCTTGCGCCGGGCCTGCCAGCGATCCGCTATCGCCATGTCGGCCTCCCGCTCACGGAAGCTGCGCTGCCAGACTGGCTCGGTGGCCACGAAACGGACGAGGTCGGCCACCTGATTCATCGTCTCGACGAAGGGCACGCCCTTGAGATGCTCGAGCAGGCCGAAGACATCGCCCTTGGCGTCCGAGAGCGGGTCGAACCAGCCCTTGCCCTCGTGGATGACAATGATGATCGATGCTTCCCGGCGATATTTCATCGCCTTGCGCATGCTTTCCTTGAGATCGAGGACGAAGCCCGCGTGTTCAAGCACTGCGGCGCAGGGCACCTTGTCCTTCAGCTCTACAAGCTTTGCTTTTTCCATCTTCGTTCGCGCACCTTGTCGCGCTCCCAATTTTCGACTCCGCCCAATATTCTCTGGACAGGCACCGGAGGCCGCGAAGAGCAAGGCAGGCAACGGCGCGGCCGGCGATCCGCATTTATGCCCGGTTTGCACGGGAGCGAAGGCTGCGGCGCGCTTCCCTTGCCGGGCGCAGCGCCCAACCGGCAGCAATTCACCGTCGGCTTCGGCGGCACTCCTCCTCAGCAACCGCTGCACAAAGCGTGTCGATGTCTGTTTCCGCTGCGGCGCGACGCCACCCCAGCGGCCACCTTTGGCCCGGGGCGAGAACCCGCCCTATCTCGCCCTGCCAGTGCTCGCGGGCAGCGCCGCCTTTGGAACAGGCGCGAGCCAGTCGGCCACGACGAGCGTGCCGGCATATTCTGAGTCCCTAATGGAACAAAGGGGGCCAAGACAGATTTGAAAGGGTCCGTTGGCTTTGAAGTGGCGGATGGCTGGGCCCTCCGCGAGGTGCCGGCCGGCCTCCACCAATTAGGGCGCAGGTCACATGACGACAGGATTACAGCTATGAAACGTGTCCCCCTTATTCTGCTCAGTTTGGGTGCCATGATGATGCCCACATCACTGCTCGGTGCTGAACAGTGGGAGGGCTTTGGGATCAAGCATCTCGGATTTGTATTCGATGTTCCTCCGGGGTTTGTGCTTGCCCAGCGCTCCGATCAAGGGGCAGCCTTTGAGGGAAAAAACAACGCGTTTCTCGCAGTCTGGGGGGCGCAACTCGGCAAAGCGAGCTTTCGCACCGAGATTGAGCATCGCATGGCGGTGAACGAGAACGACGGCTGGAAGGTGACCTATAAGCGCGTGACGCCGCAATGGGCCAGCTATTCAGGACTGAAAGACGGTCAGATCCTGTATGTCCGCGCCATCAAAATCTGCGGAGACAGAGCTGCATTGTTTACGGTCACGTATGCTCGCAACGAGAAGGTCCCTTATGATCCGCTTATCGTTCGCATGGTCAAATCACTCAAGGTCCAGAGCTGCTAGGCGGGTGCACGGCGCCAGCCGTTGCGGTGCTGGACGTCGGCGGCTCCGTTCGGTGGTCGGACCCCACAGATCACAGCGAACCATCGTTTGCCCGTCCCAAACTGCGCAGCATCGACTTCTCGGCCGCTCCTGAAGCTCCAGCGGATCGGCTATGCGCGCCATGCGGCATCAAGCGATGCCGACGAGGGGCGCTGTGCCGGCCTTCTCTGAAGAAAGGAGCAGCCGTAGGAGCGTCACCCAAGGGGCGGCGGTGCAGGCGCGACGCGGGACCGAATGCAACGACGAGACCGGTTAAGAGAGTAGCCCAAACAGCGTCAGCATAGCGCCGCCGGGGGCGGGACGCGGGGCAGACTCCCGCGAGGAGCGCGGTATGGATTGCTGGAAAGCTGCGCTGCGCTTTGGTCTGACATCCAGCCGCTGCGTACGGCAGCTTCTGGGAACTCGCCCCGGCTGGGCTTCGCTTCCTAGGCAGAGGCGCGCTCTGATACGACCCCGAGAAGGTCTTGGAGCTCCCCCTTGGGCAGTGGCCTGGACAGCAGAAAGCCTTGTAGCTGGTCACAGCCGAGTTTGCGCAGATAATCGCATTGGCTCTCCGTCTCAACGCCTTCGGCAGTGGTACTAAGTCCGGTCGCATGGGCTAAGTTGATAATCGCCTGAACGATCGCCTCGTCACCATTGGAGCGGCCAAAGCCCTGCACGAAGCTGCGGTCGATCTTGATCCTGTCGACTTCCAACGTTTGCAGCCTTCCCAGAGAGGAGAATCCAGTGCCGAAATCGTCAAGTGCAAAGCGCACCCCGATGCTGCGCAGAGCCTCAATGTTGTTTCGGCATTCGGTCCTGCGCTCCGAGAGCGCGCTTTCGGTAACTTCGATTTCGAGCCGCCGCGGATCCATGTGCGTCTCCAACAAGATACTCGTCACCCTCATGGCGAAACTGGGATTGTTCAGCTGCAAGGCTGACACATTTACCGCCAAGGTCTCGATGGGCCAGACCACCGCGTCAAGGCACGCCTGTCGGAGAACGAGTTCGCCAAGCGGTTCAATTAGCCCTGTTTCTTCCGACAGCGGTATAAACAAGTCTGGCGCAACCCAGCCCCGCTCCAGATCAGACCAGCGGGCCAGGGCTTCGACACCCGTCATCCTGTTTGTGTCGGCGGCGTATAGCGGCTGATAGTGGACCTGGATCTGGCCTGGCATCTCCAGCGCTTTGCGCAGGTCCTGTTCGAGGCCCTTACGCATGGCCAGCGTCAGGTCCATCTCGTGCCCAAAGAAGGCGTAGCTACTGCGGCCGCCGGCTTTAGCATGATAGAGTGCCACGTCGGCTTTCCGCACCAACTCGACCGCGTCCAACCCGTCCTTGGGTGCAACCGCCACCCCGACACTCACGCCGACAAAGACCTGCACCCCGGCGACTTCGAACGGCCGACGGGCAGACTCGATCAAACGCTCGCACAGCGTCCTGACCTCATCCTCGCCTGCGAGCGAACGCTTGATGATGATGAATTCATCGCCACCCAGACGCGCCACTGTGTCTGCTTCAGTCGTCAGCCGCCTTAGCCGGTCCGCGAACTCCCTAAGCAGCTCGTCACCGGCAGGATGGCCGAAGCTGTCATTAACCTGCTTGAACCGATCGAGGTCGAGGTAAAGGATCGCCAGTTGCTCGTCTGTCGATGGCAGGCGCGCCAACGCATCGGCCAGACGCTCGTTGAACTGACCGCGATTGGGCAGCGCCGTAAGCAGATCGTTATGAGCGAGGTGGTAGATCCGATCCTCAGTCTCGATCAGCTTCAACGTCCGCCTACGAAAGGCAATCAGGGCCACGATAACGCCCGCCAGCACCAAGCCGAACAAGGCGCCCAGAACTGGAACCAGTTGAAAGAGGACAAATGCTCCGGGCCGGTAGGGCCGCCACACGAAGAAGCCGATAGGGCCAGATCGGTCGACAACGGGATAGGAAGCCTCTCCGGAAGCAACCTTGTCGGCCCAGGAGAACCGCGCGTCATCGAGCAGATAGTCTTGGCGCAAAGAAGTAAGAAGACTGCCATCGAGATACCGAACGGCTACATGCAGGAATTCCTGACCTGGTATTTGTGCGATGTGGCCACTGTCGGAAACCACAGGCTTGATGCTGACGACTGCGGGGTGACCGGCGATAACGGCCATATCGGAAGCGCCTATGGTGAGCACCTGTCCCGTGACACCCTCGGTATCTCCCCGTTTCAGCCTGGCTCTGAGAGTCTGAACGAGAGGTGCGGTGGTCGCCTGTATGGAACGGTAGCTGCCGGGGTCAACGATCGAACCGTCGGAGAACGCATAGACAGGCGCATTGTTCGCATCGAGAATATAAACCTCGTCATGGCCAAAGTAGGTGTGCATCCAGCTGCCGAGATTGGTATCGAGCCATTTCGCATCGCCGCTGCGCAACGCGTTAACGGCGTCGTCCCAAACCGTGACGCTCTCCTGGTCGTGCGCTACTGCGCTCTCCAGCTTGGATATGATCAGTCCAACCAGGCTTCTCTGCCGTGCAGCGGCAACGCGGTCAGTCTGGATCGTGGACCAAAGCAGTAACCCGGCGGTGATCATTGCGATGAGCAGTGTCAGCCCGATGACGGGCAGAGCCGTTCTCAGCAGGAAGAGACGACGGGTTGGTTCGGCAAAATGTCGACGCAGTTTCATGAGACCGCTATAGTCGACGAAGACTTCTGGACCGTTAAAAGGCCTGCGCTTCAAGCGCAGCTGCGCGAGGTTGCCAAGCGGCTTGGGGTTCGCGGGCGCTGCATTGCGGCACCCAGACCCACCGAAAAGCTGCGGGTCGAATCCGTGCGAGGATCAAGGAAGGGCGAGCTCAAGAGGGCCTAAGATCGTGCTGGACGACCTTCGACTGAGAAACCTGGCGCAGGCCCCTTCCGGACTGCCTTTATAGAAGGTTTCAGGGCGAAGCATGCAGATCCGCGCATGTCGAGCCGGATGGGGGGCATTGGGCTGTTGGTGTTCCCCGCGGCGTATCGAGCTGCCTACGGCGCCCTCCCCTTGAGGCTTAAGTCTTAGGCCTGCAAGCCTGTAGCCCGGTAATATCGCCGCAACGGTCCTACCCTCGCTTTTCGGGGCTCAAGCGGGAATATCTGCGCCTCCTGTGCGTTTCCTCGATGTACAAGAGGAGGCGATCTATCATGCAGAAATTGAGCTTCACCCGAGTCGCGCTGCTGGCTCTGCGGGCTTCAGCCGCATTGTTTGTGGTTATTGCGCCCTATCAGCTCAGCTTTGTCGGCTCGGGCAAACTCCAGCCGGCCGCCGCCTATGCCAAGAGCGAGGGCGGTGGTGGTGGTGACGGCCATGGCGGCGACTCCGGATCTGGCGGCGACGGAGACCACGACGGCAACTCAGGGTCCGGCGGCAGCTCAGGGCCCGGTGGCGGCGACGATGGCGCAGGCGGCGACGACAACGGTCATCATGGGCAGGAGCATGTGAATGCTGCAGGCGACAAGGTTGAAGTCTCGGATGACAAAACTGAAGTCACTCATCCCGATGGCACCAAGGAAGAGATCGAAAATGGCCGTCTCGAAGTGAAGGACGCGACAGGGCGGACGATCGTGGAGCGGGCTGCAACACCTCAGGATATCGCGCGGCTGCGATCGCTGTAAGGACACGAGCCGGCCTGCACCAACCGCACATCATGCCCCCTCGGCCGGACGGCGGAGGTGGCTTTCCTGCATCGCACTCGGCCTGAGTCCGTCACGCGCGCTTCACGCAATCGGGACTGCGCAAGTGGCAACCGTTCAAAAGGCTATTTGCGCAAATAGCTTTTGGCGCCGCTATCCGTCGTACAGAAGTGGCCGCCGCGCGGACCTGTGCAACAGTGGCCTGATCTGCAAGAGCATTCGGTCGGGTGGAGGCTCGGTTTCATGTCAACGTCTTCGCCGCCCAATAACCCCACAGCTTGGCCAGATCCGGCACCATGTCCTGCGGAACAACCTTTCTTGCTGGCGCTTACCGAACCATCGTTGCAGATGAACGTGCTGCCTTGGCAGCGTGAAATGCCGCCTTTGCGACCGCTGCACGGCGGCTAGGGATGGTGGGGTCAGAATTGCCGCTAAGCAAATCCCAGCCAGATACCAGCCAACCGCCTCAAATGCCGCCCTCGCACCACATACTGGCGGTGTCACTGTTGATCCGCCACCGGTGCGTAGCGCATTAACGTCCTGCGGATCTGACTACGCCGTCATCAATAGTTGCCGTTATAGTAACGATCATCGCAAGGCGCGGTGTAAATTCGGCCGTAGCGATCCTGGTAGCGGCAGAGCTGATCCTCGCGACGTTGCGGGGTGGTTGCGGAGCCGACGACTGCTCCGAGTAGCGCGCCGCCGGCCGCGCCAATCACGGTGCTCTTGGTGTTTCCGCCAATGGCCTGGCCGACCAGGGCGCCGCCGGCGCCGCCGAGCAGAGCGCCAGTGGTCGCCCGCTGCTGGCCTTCCGTCTGCGTTTCGCAGCCTGCCAGGGCCGCCGTCATCAGGACTGCCAAAACCGCTTTCTTGAGTATCATCTGAGGAACCTCCTTGAGGCCGCGTGGGCCGATCGCGCCAAGTGCTGCGGCATTGCGGCGGAACCGCGGCAGGCTCTCTCACGATGTGAGACATGGTTTCTCGCTGGTTGAAGGCTTCATGGCGTGCTGCGAAGGCTGCTCCTGCTACGAGGCGCGTGCCTCTCCGTTAGGCACTTACCTCTGCGGCGCAAAAGTCCAAAAATCCGCGTGAAAATAAAAGCTCCGCTACGAGACCTGTAGCCCCCGGCATATCTCTCCTGTAATCAATAGCGCTGGCCACCCCGGCTTCCTTGCCCATTCACCCTTCCTTCACCATATCAGCGCATGCTTATAAGCGGACATGCTGATGTAGCTCGTACATGTCAAAGGCCCCGGTGCGGACCCAAGCGCCGGGGCTTTTCTTACGGCTGGATAGCGCCTGACTCGGCGGCTGCCGGTCGGCTTCACCACTATGATTAGCGCTCACTAATATGCTATAGGCAAATGGTGAGGGGCTAGTTCCATGAGACAGTTCCTAAGACACATTGCATTGGCGTGGCTTGTGCTGCCCGGCGATGCGGGCGCCCATGATTGGTATACGGGCAAGACTGATCCCGTTCTTCACTATGACTGCTGCGGGGGCAAGGATTGCCACCCAATCAATTCCAATGATGTCAGGATGACGAAGGACGGCTATTTCGTCAGGATGCCGCGCCCGGCTTACTTGAATGAGTCCCAGGAACCGGAGTGGTTTATCCCCCGAGAACGCGTCCAGACTTCGCCTGATGATCAATACCATATCTGCGAGCGATTGATGACGTTTTACCGGACGATCATTCCTCACTTGAAGTTTGAGGCTTATTACCGGTTCAGATGGACGTGCTTCTTCGCGCCGCCGGGGACCGGTTCAATCCAGTCAGATTGAACCCGGCAAGGGCAGTTGGCATCGTTGAAACGCCAATTCGCCGGTGTGCAACCGGTTTCGAAACACAATGGAGCAGTATGGAACTCTGGCCCTGAGCTTGTCGCGGCACGCGGATATCTCAAGGAGCTGACTAAAAAATGCGCCCGCCGCTCGATTTCGCGCGGAAATTCCCCGTAGGCCCCTTTCAGAATTTTAAGGCGACCGAGCTTAAACAACCAGATGGTTAGCCGCGTCGTTGACGTGGTGGCGCAGACAGTGTTCCAGGCCGGCGCCGATCCGGCCATTTTCCCAACAGCGGCGTTGCATCGTTCTCAATTGCCGAAGTGCCTTTAATTGGGATCAGTGACGGCTCTTCAGTCTTGCGCTTACGTCCAATTTTCAGGGCTTCGATTTCGTCATCACGCCTTGCGATCCGGCTTTCCAAGTTTGCGATGCGCTCTGTCAAAAAGTAGCGGCCAACGATGAACCCTCCGCCTCCAAAAAGAACTGCGAAAGTCATGAAGGCTATAGGGTTGGCGATCACCAGAGCCGCATTGGTCTGGAAGAAGGTGATCAGATCGCGCATTTTGAACGTCCTCTTAGTTCCGGGGAAGTCTGTGGATTTCCAATCTCACCGGGCCACCTCGATCGCAATTCGTGCAGAGAAGCGCCCGCTCAACGGTAGTGAATAGCGCGTCCTTCCCGTATCGCCCGATCAGCGCAGCCGGCTTCACCTCGGCGTGATGAGAGCAAGTTTTGCACCACGCCCGCAGCTTGTGCCATTCGCGTAAGTCCCCGAGGGAGACGTCCAGACCGGCATGAATGCTTCCGTCGACAATTGCCTGTGGCGGGATATTCACCTCCCCAGGCGTCAAGATTTTTTCCATGACATGCCGGCTGTTGTAGTGGATCAGCAGCATGCCGGGTCGACGGCGAATTGCAGCCTGCCAGGCGGCTTGGCTGACTGTCGCATCCGGGGACGTTGAAATCGTTTCGAGACGGGTCTTTTCCTCCCTGTCCCAGACTTCGATGCGGAAATTGTCCTCGGCCGTATTCGCCATCAGGTCCGTCCCCTGTGCCAGCCGCGAGAGAAGCCGTTGGAAACTGCCGCGCGCGACAGCGCGAGCTCACGCTCGAGTTCAGTGTTCCTGGATAGAACGTGCAGCAGTGCGACTACGCAATCGCAGCCCGCCGCAGCGATGGCCTGCTGCATCGCGGTTTCCAACTCCGACATAGCTTCGCCGCCCGGCCCGTTCTGGCGCGTTCTCATAACCTTGCTCATATGTCTTTCAGGAATAAGGAATATATTCCTGCCTCGTCAAGGCCGCTCTTGACTTTTTGTTCTTATTTCGTTCACTGTTGACCAGATTAGCCGCGGGAGGCGAGTTATGAGGCTTCAGCTGGAAATCAAAGGCGCTTCGCCGGAAGAGAAGCAACGCGGCATCGAAGCGGCTAAGGCTGTCCTTGCCGTAGCGGGAATATCCGCGGAAGAGGCAGCGGATGGGATGGCCGCGCTTGAAAACTGGGACGATTCCAGCTTTGACGACGATGAGGCACCCACGGACGACGAGGATGTAGCGGCGGCGATCTGGATGGACGCCAACAAGGCGGCAATCATGGCGTGCTGCGCTGACTGGCCCAGTGATGCGATGCCGGAGACCTATCAATTCCTTGAATTGGTGGATTGATGTCCGACCACGGCCGACCTTCCCAGAAAAAGCCGAAACTCATCGTTGTCGTGGCCTTCGACCGAGGCGAAGATGGCGAACTGTTCACGGCCTATGGCCCGACTGATCAGCAAAGCGAGGAGCGCGCGATCAGGATGGCCAAGGCGCTCGCTTCGACGCATGTCGGCGTGATCGCGTGGAGCCGAGATGCCGACCCTGCATTAGGCGATTACGGTCCGCCCACAACGCTGTTCGTCAGTGGCGATGTCCCAGACATGGAATAGGCGCCGCCGTGTCACGCGCTTTCGGGCCGCACCGTCTCCACGGAGAGCGCCCCGGCCGAAAGCGGCCGCAAGAGTTCGGCCTCGGGCTTCGTAAGATCGAGCCAAGCCCGCCAATTTTCTGGCTTGAGCACAATCACCTGGCGATTGTGATATGGCGCAACGTCCGGCCCGGGATCGGTCGTGAGCATCGTAAAGGTCGAAGGCTTGTTGCCGGCGCCCTCACGCCATAAGCCGGCAATCGCCATAAACGGAGCGCCGTTGAGCGTGAACCGATGTTTGGCCTTTGGATACTTGGTGCCAGTGAATTCGAAGAACGCAGACGCCGGAACCAGGCATCGATTGCTGTTTGCGAATTGCCTGCCTTCCGAGCGGAAGTTGAACACCGGTCCGCCTTTCGGTCCGGATGGTGGGAACCCGAACGTCATCGATGCCAATTCTATGACGTCGCCGGCGGCACGCATAATTGGAGCGGGGTCGTTGATGCGAATGTCGTCTGCCTGGGGTAGATTGAGTTCCGTCTGATGGTTCGGGATCTTCAATGCCAGCGAGGCCATCATCCGGCAATATTCGGCCCACAGGACGTGCTGCTCATAGTCATTGCACATGGGAGGTCCTTCGGCGTTCTTGCAGGAACAGAACGGAGACCTGGACACTTGACAGCGCCAGCATTGCTACGCCGACTTTTGGGTCTTGGCTTTGGCGCCGCCCTTGATGCCTTCCTTGGCCAGGCTCTTGCGAAGAACCGAGGCCAGGTCGACAACATTCTCTTTTGGTGCCGGCACCGGCTTGGGCGGCGCCTTGCCTTTGCGCTTGGCATCGATCATGGCGATTAACGCGTCCTCGTATGTGTCTTCGAATTTTGACGGGTCGAACGTGGTGACTTTCTTGTCGATCAACAGGGCGGCTATCTCAAGAAGGTCTTCGTCGTATTTGTGGTTTTTCAAGCCATCAAACACGGTCTTTTCCGACGTCATCTCATTGTGAGCGCGCAATTCGGTCAGCAGCATCCCTTTCTGGAATGGTTGGATCAGCACCTCGCGCCCGCGCTGGTAGAGCACCACGCAAGAGCGCGCAGCCACGCGCTTGTTCGCCATCGCGTCGCGAAGAACGCAAAAGGCTTCGAGGGAGGCGCCGTCCGCCGGGATCAGGTAATAGGGCTTTTCCAGATATCGGGTGTCGATGTCTTCGATCGCGACAAATGAATCCACCTCGAGAGTGTGGGCCGATGTCAGCTTGAGTTTCTTGATCTCGTCAGGCTCGACCTTGATGAAATGGTCCTTGTCCACCTCATAACCTTTGACCTGGTCCTCACTCTCGACGACATCGCCGGTCTCTTCATCCACATAGGCACTTTTGACGGGCAGGCCATCTTCACGATTCAAAATCTTGAAATGGATTTTGGAGGCCTCGCTGGTCGCACCGACAATCTTCACGCCGCACGACACCGACCCGACCTTCAGGAAGCCCTTCCAAACCGCTCGTGGTGCCGCCATGACCTTGCTCCTTGTCTGCCGCGAATAAAGAACACACGAGGTCGTCACCCGTTCCGTCGGAGTATCCTGGCGGGCGCAGCTACTGGGTCGCCCCATCGGTCTGATTGGCGTTGCCCATCACCGGGAGATGCTGCGCGCCAGTAGCCGACCTCGTGCAGATTTGCCCGCTTCCACGGCATTGCCGATGACGCGGTCACCGGCTCGGCCAACCCTCATTCGTTGACTCAGCTTGGGCCAAAGCGTAAGCCGACGTTCCCGCCCACGTCCAGGGCGCATCGCTGACCACAAGGTTTGAAAAAATGGACGATAAATACGCCAACGCGCGCGAGCATTTTTTCGCAGCAGTTCGTACGCTGGCCGCCTCCTCCGACCCCATACAAACAAGATTGATAGAGGCAAACCTGAACGTATTGCACGTCACTCTCGATGAATTCGACGGTGACCGGGAGCTCAAGCTCAAGTTTGCCAGGATATTGGACCTACTGGCCGCCGACCAGGACAACATGGAAACGGTCGCCATCGAGACGACCGCTCACATGACGGACTTTGAAGCTGTGAAGGTCGCGGATTTGATCTGCGATTTTTACTACGAACTAACATAGCGTTCCGAGACCGATTTCCCCGGGCGGCTCAAGGGTGCGTTGGTTTTCCATCCGCCAGGCAATTCAGCATTGGAGGGCGGCGCTTCGCGACGCCCATTGATCCGAGCTCCGGATCGTACTCCGTTCTGGGTATCGACCTGGATGGCCTAGGCAGTCGCGGTGGACGGGACCGCGCGTTCCTGGAAGGAGGCGACGAACAGGCCCGGTTCGATCGCGCAAGCCACGATCAAAGCTACCAAGGGCAGTCGGTTCAGGAAGACAAGGGCCGCGTTGCATATCTAGCAGCCCTGCCACTTGCACCCGCCGGCACACCACTAATCACTTCACGTGGTTGGCGGCCGGTCAGCACATGCTCGTTCGGATCGATGGGCCCAGCTTCGACGACCCGGAAGCGGCCGCGCTGCGCCATGCGTATGTTCATCCGAACACGGTGCTGGCTGGGGTCCATTTCGGCTGGACCCGCCTGTCCCTCGCTTATCCGGGCAAGTCTAGCAAATCCTGCGATCGCTGAACCTCTTCGCGCAGCCAGTCGCCAAAGCCGCGCGGCCCAGGACGCCGGTCGCCTTCGCGGGCCAAAAGAAGTACCAATCAGGCCCTTTCAAAACAGTGGCTAGAGGCGCAACGAGTCGTCCGTCCTCTAGCAGCCCCCGAAAGAGCGTCGGCGAAAGCAACGCCACGCCAAGGCCGCCCACCGCCGGGTCGGCGATAAGTTCGAAGATCGAGTAATCGACGGCGGCAAAGCGCAAGCCGCTCGGCATTGTGCTGTCGGCGCGTGCGAACCACTTTGCCCAATCGGGATGCGGCAACAGATCGAAATCCGCCAGATCTCCCGGTGCTGCGATGGTCCGCGAACTAAGCAGATTGGGGGCAGCCATAGGCGTCCGTCGACAGGCAAAAGCGGATATTCATCGAGCCCGTCCCATCCGCCCCGTTCCGTCCGGATAGCAACATCGAAGGCCGTCGGATCACGGACGTCCGAGGAAATGTCCAGCTGTATGGAAGCGCCGCCCGCGGCTCGATAGCTCGACAGTCGCGGCGCCAGCCACCGGGATGCAAATGTCGGCGGCGCCGTCACCCGGAGCGGGGTCGTCCTTACTTGAAAAGCGTCGAGAGCATTGTTGAGATGGTCCAGCGCCTGCCGCACCTCGCAAGCCAGCGTCACGGCCGCAGCGGTGGGCACAACCCTACGCCCCTCGCGCGTGAACAAAGGTTGGCCGAGTTCAGCTTCAAGGCTGCGGATGCGAAGGCTGACGGCAGCGGGCGTCAGCGCCAGGCGATGAGCCGCACCGGCAAAACTGCCGAAGCTGACGCACATTTCGAAGATTCGGAGCGCTTCAACAGAAGGCCGAATGATTAGTTTTTTCCTTGTCATATGGGCAAGGAATGCGCGTTTTGCCGCTGCGGTGCTTCGGTGCACAGTCCTTCTTCTCACAACAATAAGCTATACCTTGTCGCCGCAATCGAGTCCTGCACCGCTGACAGTCGGGCGATCGACGTCTTTGCCGACACATCCCTGGCCGGCATAGCGCCGCTGACCGACCCGAAGGCGCATGGGCTCGATGAGTCGATCGCTTTCGATCTGGTCGTTCCATCGTTGCCGGGGTTCGGGTTCTCGAGCCCAATGACGTCGCCCGGCTGGGACAGCGCAAGGACGGCCAAAGCTTGGGACACCCTGATGAAAGGGCTTGGTTACGAGCGCTACGGCGCGCATGGCGGCGACGCCGGCGCCCTCGTCGGGCGTGAGCTCGGGATTCTGGCACCGGAGGGCCTCGTCGGAACACATCTTCTTCAGATCTTTGCGTTTCCCTCGGGGAAACCAGGCGAAATGGAGAAGCTGTCACCCTTCGAGATGGAAGGAATGGCAAACCTCGCCAATTTCGAAAAGTACGCTGGATACCAGCCCATCCAGTCGAAACGCCCCGGAACCCTTGCATTCGCCCTCATCGACTCGCCGGTCGGCCAACTGGCCTGGAATGGGAATTGTGGTTCGGCTTCTAAGGTGCAGGTGCAGACCATGTGGATCGCCAACGCTATCTGACCACCAACTCCATCTACTGGTTCACCGCCACAAGCGGATCGGCCGCGAACATTTACTATGAGGACACGCAGACCGGGGCAGGATATCGGGAGCTGAATAATCCGACACCCACAGGCGTGGCCGTGTTCCCTGAGGACTTCCGATCTGTTCGCAGCTTCGCCGCGCGCTCCAACAACATCGTCCATTGGACCGAGATGCCCCGCGGCGACCACTTCGCCGCCTCGGAGGCGCCCGACCTGCTGGTGGATGATTTGCGCAAGTTGTTCGGCAAGCTGATCGCCGGCTAGATCGATCCACTTCCTCCCCAACGGACGCAGCACATTGTCGAGCGAAGGGCTAGTTTGGTGCAATAACGATGCCGCTAGGCGACCAAGCGATGTAGCTAAGGTGCGACAACTGGGCTGTAAGAGCATCGGCAGCAGACCCGCCAAGCGCAAGCGGCTCGCCCATGAAGCGCGTTGCGGCGCATCATGGCTTGCATTTGAGTGCTGGCCGCCCGCAGTCGCGAGCAAATGGCAGACCAACCATTGATGCGCTTTTGGATCGGAGTGGACGACGGGTCGCTGCCCTTGCCGAGCATGTCGAACTGCTTCTGGATGCAAATACCGAGGCCACGGCGTTTTCGAGGGCCATCGATAGGCTGCTTGGTCCGGGTCGATTTTGCGCTCGCGGATGCGCCGCGCCGAGGCCGGTTTGTTGATGGTCAATGTTGCGATTCCTGTGTGAAAGCTGACGGCGATGTGCGGATGTTCAGCCGTGGCCATTGCCAATCTCGGCAGACGGCGCACTGTCGCTAGCATGGTGGCTGGGCACGTTGAAATGGTCCTGTTTGAGCAATCGATCGCCGACAGCGATGGCTTACAGCGACCGTTTTCCGACAGGGTGGCCGATGCTGCGGATAAAACGGCGGGATCTGTTTTGTTCGATGTCCGCATCGACGGGGACGCCAATATTCAGCGGATGGCCGCAATAGGGTACGGTGAAGCGGATGCGGCTATAGTCGTGCTTGAGAAGAGCGGCCGCCTTAGGTGCGCGTCAGTAAATGGCGACGCTTCTCCTTTCGTTGCGGAACTGGCTGCCTGGGAATCGTCTCCGTTGAGCGAGCATGTGCGCGCCGAGTACCGCGGCACCGCAATGATCCTGCTATCGAAACTTCGCAGTTCGGGACATTTCAACTAGTCAGCGATTCGGGACGCCCCCAGCCACGGGGCGCGGGTGCACTGCGTGGTAAATGTTGTTTGATTTTGCTAGGCAGCAGTGCAGCTTGGTGTCGAAGTCAGAGGCAATTACAGATGAGGGCAATTCGTCCCAGCTTCGCCGAAGGTCACTGCCCTTAGTTGTCCACACTGCGGGCGCATTAGCAAAGCAGTTTTGGCTAGTCGCCTCCGCAGCGAGATCGATAAGGACGAGACTCCAGACATCTGGACAAACAGATGGCAGAAGATAAAATTGGATGCCTCTGATCCAGAGCAGAAGCGCACAATTAAGGCGCGTCTTAGCCGGTTGTCGTCAGGACCGTTCCTTGAGCGAACGCAACTACCAACCATTTGACGTCAGAAATTTTCACTTATCAGGCGTTACACTGCAACCATATTTCCATATGAATATGACAGGCTGTTGGCAGGCTTCGAGTGATGCGCCCGATCCCAATCCGGATCTTCACCCGGACCGGACCAACTTGACGAGGCAGGTCTTGTTCTAGATACGCCTCCAAGAAATGGCCGCACTGTTGCGCAGGCAGTCCAACACCGTTGCGTTCACTTGCGGGAAAAAGGCAAAAACATCGACGCCGACATAGCAGCGCTCGTCAAGAAGGGATTGGACAAGCGCCCAGAAGGCTCTCGACGTCGTTCGAGTGATGGGCAACAACGCAGTGCTCAGGTCAGATTGATCTTAAGGACGATCGCGCCGCCCTACGCATGATGTCGGGTCCACTTCCAAATGAGCGCCGGCGCCAGGAGCGCGCTGGTTGACAATGTTGGTTGGACGGCGCCAAGTCTCCAAGCTGCGACGGGGACTAGGCCATTGCTACACACCGTGTTGACCTCTGTGGCAGGCGCTTCATTCCAGCGGAGGAGCCGGAAATGGCGTTCACAGTGATCTGGTACGGACGGCAGGGCGTTTTTGACAAGGTGACCTTTGACGCTGAAAAGACGGCCAAAGATCACGCAATCGCCATGTTCGAGACCCGAAGGGTTGACGACGGCGTCGTATGCGTTGAAGTTCGCAAGGACAGCGGTACTGTCGTCTTCAGCCACGCCGAGAACTAGTCAGTAGGAGGCCGCTTCCGTGCCCGAACATAGGCAAGTTCCCGCTTTATGAAAGGTTGATTGCGACATTGCGCAGGAGCGCAACCGATTTTCGCATACCTTCCATCGGGGTCAGCATCATGTCCTCGTGCTCGATTGACAAGACATCGTCGTAGCCAACCTGCTTGAGCGCGGTACAGAACTGCCGCCACCAAGTCTCACCATGACCGTATCCGAGTGTGATGTAATTCCAGGCCCGTTCGGCATAGAGGTTTGGTGGGCGCGGATCGAGCGTGCCGTCGATGGCCGCGGTGATTGGCTCGATCCGGGTATCTTTGGCGTGCACATAGTAAATGGCCGAGCCGAGCGCTCGAATGGCGGCAATCGGATCCGCCCCCATCCACAGCGGATGACTGGGGTCATAGTTGGCGCCGACCGTTTCACCGACCGCGTCACGAAGCTTGAACAATGTCTGGACATTGTACACGGCCTGATGCCCATGCAGTTCCAGGCACAGTTTGTGGATGCCGAGGTTGTTTGAAAACGCGACGAGGTCGCGCCAGTAGGGAATTATCCGCTCTTCCCACTGATAGCGCTGGATCTTGAGGCATTCCGGCGGCCAATCGGTGATGATCCAGTTCGGGTTAGCGTCACCTGGTCCGCCCGGCAGGCCCGACATCATGACTACACGATCGATCTCCATCAGGCTGGCCAGCCGAATGGTGTCCTGTGTGACGCTATGATGGACCTTCCCCTTCGGCCCCGGGTGCAGTGGATTGCCCGAGCAATTGAGCGCTGCAATGGTCAGCCCGTGATCCCGGATCTTGGCAACGAATTCCTTGCGCGTGGCGGCGTTCGCCAGCATGGCCTGCAGGTCGATATGGGGCGCCGACGACCAGTTGCCGCAGGCAAACTCCAGTGTCTGAAGTCCAAGCTCGGTCGAGGCGCGCAGCATCTCGTCGAATGAGAGGTCGCCGAGGCTGTCCGTAATCATCCCGATCTTCATCTGGAAGCTCCTCGTTTCGATGCACTAAAACCTGACGGTCTCGAACCTGCCCGACTTGGCGGAGGCAAGCGCTGCCTCGCACAGGATCATCGCTTTGCGGCCGTCGCTTGCTGTGACGTCGGGCCGTCGCCCTGTCTCCACGCAGATGATGAAATGATCGATCTCGGCAGCGTAGGACTCGGCATAGCGCTCAACGAAGAAGTAGTAGGGCTTGTCGCGCGATATCGCCTTTGCGCCTGATAGTTCGACCGATGTCGGGACCCTGTTGCCGGCCCGCAGCATCCCATCCGCGCCATGCACCTCGATGCGCTGGTCGTAGCCGTAGGCGGCCCTGACGCTGTTGTTGATGTGACATTGCCGGCCGGACGCGGTGCGCAGCACGAACATCGCGGTATCGTAGTCCCCCAGCTTGGCATATTGCGCCGCGACAAGTGACGACCCGGTCGCGAAGAGCTCCACCGGCTCCTCGCCCAACAGGTTTCGTGCCATGTCGAAGTCGTGGATGGTCATCTCCCGGAAGACGCCCCCTCCCCCGGCCAGCGCTTCCTCGGTTTCCGGTTCCGGATCCCGGCTGGTGATGATGACCTGTTCAACGGCGCCGATCTCGCCTTGCGCAAGGCGCGCCTTCAGCGCCCGAAAACTCGGGTCGAACCGACGGTTGAATCCGATCTGAAAGGGCACACCTGCCTTCTCGACAGCCGCCAGACATTGATCCGTGCGCTTGAGATCAAGATCGATCGGCTTTTCACAGAAGATCGCCTTGCCCTTGGCGGCCGCGGCCATGGCCAGGTCCGCATGCGTTCTCGTTGCCGAAGCGATGAACACCATGCGGATCGACGGGTCGTTCATCGCGGTCTGAGTGTCGGCGATCTCGGCTCCCGTCAGGGTCGCGGCCTTCGATGCGGCCTCGGTGTTTGGATCGACGATATAGCGCAGGCGGACCCGGGGATGGCGCGCCAAGTTGGCTGCATGCACCTGGCCGATAAGGCCCGCTCCGAATAGACAGACATCTATCATGCGCCTGATTTCCTTGAAAGGCCGCGTGGTGTCGCGCGGCCTTGAGCGTGGCCGGGACGGCGACTTGATTGAGGTGAGTGGCTGCCCAGCCGGGTCGTCATTTGACGGCTCCCATGGTCAGCCCGCGAACCAGATGGCGCTGCACCAGAAGCGCGAAGAAGACGATCGGCAGCGCGCCGATGACGCCGGCCGCCGACATCGAGGCCCAGTCGGTGTCGATGCGGCCGATCAGCGTGGCGGTGCCGCGCGGCATCGTCATCGCCCGCGGTGTGGCCGTCAGCGCCAGCGCGAACAGGAATTCGTTGAAAGTGACAAGCACGGCAAAGATGGCGGTCGCCGCGAGGCCGGGTGCTGCCAGCGGCAGGGTGATGCGCCGGAACGCACCGAAACGGGAATCGCCATCGACCATGGCGGCTTCCTCGAGATCCACAGGGATTTCCCGAAAGAAGCTCTCCATCATCCAGACGCAGAAGGTGATGTTGAAGGCGGTGTAGGTGGCGATCAAACCCAACCAGCTGTCGAGCAGGCCGAGCTTGAGCATCAGTAGATAAACCGGGATCAGGATGACGACCGGGGGCACGATGCGCAGCGTCAGCAGGAACAGGCCGACCTTGCGCTCCATCACGAAAGGCAGGCGAAAGCGGGCGATCGCATAGGCGCCCATGGCGCCGACGACCAGGGCAATCACCACGGAGAAGAACGTCACCACCAGCGAGTTGGTCAGATAGGCGCCGAACTGCTTTTCGGTGAACAGCCTGATATAATTGTCCAGTGTCGGAACGTGCGGATAGAGCGTGCCTTCCTGGGTGATCTCGCGATTGGACTTCAGCGAGGTCGAGACAAGCCAGTAGATGGGCAAGAGCACGACGGCCAGCACCGCGCTCATTACCCCGATGCGGGCCAGAGGACTGTTCATGATGCGTCGACCCTGCGCAAAAGCCGCACGGCGCTAAAGGCCAGGGCAAGCACAACGAGACCGATGGTGACGAAAAGTGCTGCCGCATAGCCCGTCTGCTGGAACTTGAAGGCAGTGTCGTAGCCATAAATCGAGACCAGCCGCGTCGCCTCGCCCGGTCCGCCCCGGGTGAGCACGAACACCTGGTCGAACGTGCCGAAGGCGTCGATCGTTCGAAGCACAATGGCTATCGCCAGCACGGGCCGCATCATCGGAAAGGTCAGGTCGGCAAACACCCGCCAGTTGCCGGCGCCGTCGACGCGGGCAGCCTCGAAGGGTTCGTGCGGCAGCGACTGCAGGCCGGCCAGCAGGATCAGGAACATCAGCGGCGTCCATTCCCAGACATCGAGAACGACGAGGCCGATGAAGGCCTTGACGGGGCTGCCGAGGATCTGCACCTGGCCGCCACCCATCCACTCGAAGATTGCCGTCAGCATGCCGGCATCGCTGGCATAAATCAGTCGGAAGACGATGGCGACCACGACCGGCGTGATCACCATCGGAATGATCAGTATGGTTCTCAGCAGTCGGATGCCGCGAAATTCGCGCAGGCAGAACAGCGCCAGGGCAAAGCCCAGGATTGCCTCGAAGGTGACCGAGAGGGCGACGAATTTCACCGTCACCCACAGCGCGTTCAGAAACTGCGGATCGCTCCACAGCTGGATGTAGTTCTGCATTCCGACATCGGCGACGACCGAGCCGTAGCGATAGGCCTTGGTGCTGGCGCGCAGACCGTCCCACAAGGGATAGACGAGCACGCCAAGCACGATCAGCAGGCCTGGCGCCAGCATGAGATAAGGGAGGGCGAGGTCGAGCCCCGCCCCCTGCAGACGGTATTTGCGGCTCTGCGTCCCGCCGTTTGCCATCAATAGTAGCCGACCGAAGACAGGTATTCCTTGACCTGCTTGGCGGCATTGTCCAATGCGGCCCCGCCACCCGAGCCAGCCTGCAGCGCCTTGTTGAGCTCGATGCCGAGCAGTTCCTCGACCTTGGCCCAGTCTGGGGTGCGCGGCCTCGGCAGCGCGCCAGCGTCGAGCTGCTGCAGAGCAACCGGGATCAGGCGGTTGCCGGGCTTGGCAATGCCGAAGGCGCTGCGCTTGACCGGAATGGAGCCTGCTTCCGACAGCTTGGCCTGGATATCGGCGCTGACATACCATTTCAGGAACTCGACCGAGTTGGCTTTGTTGGGTGCCGATTTCGGAATGCCGGCAATAAAGATGCCCATCTGGGCTATCGCCGAAGTCTGCTTCGGCACGACGCCGAAATCGAGCTTGCCCGCCACTTTGGTCTGTGTGGGATCGTCGGCCTTTAGTGCATTGCCGGAATACTGGATGATCGCGCCGGCTTCGCCGCCGAGGATCGCCGCACCTTCCTGATCCGAGTCGAACTCGACGACGCCGTTCGGCGCGTTCTGCTTCATGGTGCCGACGAAGAATTCGGCGGAGGCCTTGCCTTCGGCGGAATTGAAGACCGGGTTCCATTTGTCGTCAAAGAAGGATCCGCCAAACGACAGGAAGACCGGATACCAACTGGTCACGATCGGATTTCCGGAAACGCCGCGGAACACGACCGGATATTTGATCTTGCCCGCCGCCACGCCTTCCTTGCCCTTGGCGATGACCTCGTCCCAGGTTTTCGGCGCACCGCTCGTGTAGACATCGTTGCGGTAGGTCAGGGTCTGCAGATCGCCGACGAACGGCACGCAGATCAGCGTCGGCGTGGCGGTTTCGAAGCCTTTCACGCGTGCGCCCTTCTGCGGCGGCCAATAGCCCATGTCAATCATCGAGCCGATCCAATCCTTGTCACCGCCATCGATGCCGGCCGCTCCAAGATCCTCGAGCACATTGGCGGCGCCGAACTGCGGCACCCATGGATCGTCGAGAAGGTAGAGGTCGTACTGGCCGGCGCTGTTCTTGGCGTCGGCGAACCACTTCTCCAGCGTCACGCCATATTCATCCTCGAGGAATTCGATGTCGAATCCGGCGTCCTTGGCCAGTGGGATGATCTTCTGTTTGAACGGCGTCAGGCCGCCATCGGCGAAAGCGCCGATGATCACCTTCTTGCCGGCCGCCCTGGCCGGGACAGGCAGGCCGAGTGCGGTAAGGGCGCTGCTGGCAAGCGCCAAACCAAGTCCTCCCTTGAGTACGGAGCGGCGAGTAAGTCTGCTGGACTGCGTCATTTCACTCTCCATCACTGTTGACCCTGTGGACGGCCGTGAGGCCGGCCGAATTGAAGAAGCATGCGTTCGACACATCAAAAGTGACCGCGATATTGGCGCCCACCGCGCCCCTGAAGTCGCGGCCAGCGCGGACCGAGACATTGCCGCCGCCGATGCGAACATTGACCAACGTCTCGTTGCCCATCGGTTCGACAACATAAATTTCACCAGGCAGCGCGTTGGGCGCGCCCGGTGCCGAAACGCTCATGTCTTCCGGCCGCAGCCCGATCTCGACCACTTGCGCCACACGGCATGCCGCCAGTCGGGCAGCGGGGATCGAAACCAGCGTTCCACCGATCGCGATGCCTTGTTCGGCAAGCGCGACCGGAAGGATGTTCATCGGCGGACTGCCGACGAAGGTGGCCACGAAACGGTTGGCTGGGCGATCGTAGATATCGCCCGGCGGCGCCATCTGCTGCAGCTCACCGGCGTGCATCACCGCGACGAAGTCCGCCATGGTCAAAGCCTCGACCTGGTCGTGGGTGACATAGAGGGTGGTTGCGCCGAGCCGCTGACAAAGCCGCTTGATCTCGCCGCGCATGGTCAGGCGCAACCTTGCGTCCAGGTTCGACAGCGGCTCGTCCATGAGGAAGGCCGCCGGATCGCGGACGATGGCACGCGCAAGCGCCACGCGTTGCCTCTGGCCGCCCGAGAGCTGGCCCGGCCGGCGATCGAGCAGATGGCTGATTTCGAGGACCGCGGCGACCTCGGCGATCTTGGTGCGGCGCTCGCCGTCAGGCATGCTGCGTATCCACAAGGGATAGCCGATGTTCTCGCCAACCGTCATCTGGGGGTAGAGCGCATAGCTCTGGAAGACCATGGCGATGTCGCGGTCGCGCGGCTGCAGCCGGGTGACCTCACGCTCCCCGATGAAGAGCTTGCCGGCGCTCGGCATGTCGAGACCGGCCAGGATGCGCAACGCCGTCGTCTTGCCGCAACCCGAAGGACCGAGGAGGGCCAGGAACATGTGGTCGGGGACAGCAAGGTCTAGCGAGCGCAAGACGTTCAGCGCGCCGTAGTTCTTGACCACACCTTGGTACAGGACAGAACTCATTGCCGCTCCCCAGCGCCCCGAAGGTATCAGCTCTCCCGTTCCTTGACCTCGAAACCGGCCTTGAGGGCCAGGTCGCGCAAGTTGCGATAGCCCATCGTCGCATAAGTAAGCGGGTGGGCCTTGCCCGGATCCTGTTCGGCCTCGACCACCAGCCAGCCGGCATAGCCAGTGTCGGCCAGCACCCGCAAAAGCGTCAAATAGTCAATGGACCCATCTCCTGGCACGGTGAAGATGCCTTCCATCACCGCGCCCATGAAGCTCATATCCAGGGCGCGAGCGCGCTTCAGCACATCCGGTCGCACATCCTTGCAGTGCACGTGGACGACGCGGCCGACATGACGCTGCAGCAACGTCTCGGGATCGCCGCCGGAAAACAGGCAGTGGCCGGTGTCATAGAGGAGGCCAACGGCTTGCCCTGAACCGCCCATCAGCCTGCCGATCTCGTGATCCGTCTCGACGATGGTTCCCATGTGATGGTGAAACGCCATGCCGACGCCGAAATCTGCAAACCGTTCGGCCAGTCGCGTTATCTTGTTGCCGTAGGACTTCCACTCGCCGTCGGCAAGCTTGGGACGCTGCGAGATCGGATCGTGAATGGCGCCATGGCGGCCTCGCGACGTATCGGCGTAGACGACGTGCTTGGCGCCGAGGTCGCGCAGCAGCGTCAGATGCGGCAGGATGGCGTCGAACTCCTCTTCGACCTCCTTTTCGCAGATCCGGCCATCGTACCAGCCGGAGACCAGCTTAAGGCCATGGGTTGCGAGAACAGCAGCCAGCACCTTGCTGGCACGCGGGAACTTGCCGCCGAGTTCTGTTCCCGCATAGCCGGCTTCGGCTGTTTCGGAAAGGCAGACCTCGAGTGGCGTATCCCCGCCCAGCTCAGGCACGTCGTCGTTGCTCCATGTGATCGGATTTATGCCTATGCGGACAGCCATCATCGCTCCTCATCGGGTAGGCCATGCCATTGCTGGCGGCGCCTCATCCGAACCAATCAGGTCGGTGAAGGCGTTCCGCTTGTGGTCTGTCTGGCCAGTCGTTCCCTCTTTCTTTTCATTTAAGCGCCGATCTGTCTCCATCGCGAGAGCCAGTTTGACGGGAAGTGAAGGTGCCAGTTTCAATTGGCGCGGCGCTCGCCTAAGCTCGATCCGCTCTCATGCCGGGAGGCTTTTGCGATGCAGATATCAAGGCGACGGCGCCAAGCCTTTCCGATGGACGCGCTGATTATCGATCGGACAATTAATGAGCCGATCCATCGCCAGCTCTATCGGCAGATTGCCGCGATGATCCGTGGGCGTCGTCTGGCGCCGGGATCGGAATTGCCATCGACGCGCGCGCTGGCTGAGGATCTGGGCCTCGCCCGCAACACTATCGTCGGTGCGTATGACCAGTTGGCGACGGAAGGCTATCTTGCAAGCCGGCAGGGCGCGCGCCCGGTGGTCATCGACCTGCCCGTAAACTCGACCGATCTAGGCAGCAAACTCAGGGCCACGGCAATCCATCGCCCGCTTTCCAGGCGCGGCGAGAGCCTGATGCAGCAACCCTTCCATCACGGATCGCCGGGACGCTTTGCCTTTCATCCGGGCATGCCGGACCCGCAAAACTTCCCGTTTGGCGTCTGGGGCAGGCTGCTCGCACGCCGGGCAACGTTCGGCGCCGATATGTTGTTCGGTACATATCATGTGACCGGCCTGCCGGCGCTCAAGGAGGCGATCGCCGGCTACCTGACCTCGGCCAGGGGGGTACGGTGTTCTCCCCAACAGATCGTCGTGACAACGGGAGCGCAGGCGGCGTTCGATCTGCTGGCGCGTCTGCTGCTCGATCCGGGCGACACGGTCTGGCTGGAGGAACCGGGCTATTACGCGGCCAAGGCGACTTTCACGGTCGCTGGCGCCAATATTGTGCCGCTTGCCGTCGACCGGGACGGCTGGCAGATGAGCCAGCCCGAGGTTTCACCGCGCCTGATCTATGTGACGCCCGCCTGCCAGCATCCCTTGGGGATAACGATGCGCATGGACCAGCGGCTGCGGCTATTCGAAATCGCCGAGCGCAACAATTCCTGGATCATCGAGGATGACTTCGACGGCGAGTACAGATTTCAGGGAAGGCCGGTCCCCGCCATACAGAGCATGGATTACGCTGACCGGGTCATTTATGTCGGCACCTTTGCCAAGTTGCTGTTTCCGGCGCTCAGGCTGGGGTTCATGGTCTTGCCCGCAGCCTTGTGCAAGGGCATTCCGCATGCGCTGAGCACCACCGGGCAATTCGCACCCCTGGTGCTTCAGGCGGCGCTAGCCGATTTCATCGATGAAGGTCACATGAGCCGCCACCTCAAGCGCATGCGCCGCATTTACGCCGAGCGACGCAAGTTTTTCTACGAATTGTGCGAGACCGAACTGGCCGATCACATCACTCTTTCGGCGGCGGAGGCTGGAATCCAGGTCGTTGCCTCGCTTCACGAAAATTGTGACGATCGGGCGGTCGTGCATTGTGCCGACAAACTCGGTGTCAACGCATCGCCGCTGTCGAAATATTACTGGTCATCCTCCGGCAATGGCCTGGTGCTTGGCTATGCCGCCTGCAACAAGGCCGAGAGCGAGGCGGGAATCCGACGTCTACGCCAGGCCATCGAGCATGTACGGACCTTGCCGTGAGCCCGTCTGCCCGCGATGAAGTGGTGGTTGGCGCCGCCAGACTGCCGCCGGTGTTTCGGTCAAGTGTTGCCAACTACTCGGTGCTAACTACGTCCGGGTTATTCTGAAGGGTGAAACATCCGGAAATGGGGCGGACTGAATGGCAGGCCCGAGGATATACAAGGATGTTGAGACTTGCCGCTTCGCTTCGGTCCACCGTTGCCGATCCGCTGCACAGCGTGCTCGGCTATGCGCCGAATTTGCTGCTCCTTGGAGCAGGCTGTGCGACCGGCTCGACCCTACAGGCGAAGGTTACTTGGGCAGCTATCGGCCAATGTTGAAAAAGCTGTCCTACGTTCGCCGACCAGAATACCGCCGATGGCTCCAGCTCTGTTTTTACACCATCACAGTTGGGGACTACACACCTAGGATTTTTGCTCTGGAGGACGAGAGACCCTTTCGCGTACGGACTGCTCTGTCGTGTCAGCCGCAGACTTGACGATTTCACCAATCTGGTCGGCCACCGTGCCTGCTTGTGTGTCCTGCCGTCCAGCTTCCTGCTTGATCGTCTCATAGGCGTCTGCGGCAACCTGCTTGGCCTGATCGAGGCCTTGCTCGAGTATGCTCTCCGAGGTCTGGCGAACCTTCTCGCGATATCCGCCCAGTTGCTCATCCTCCATCGCGGTATGGGGCAGCATGGCGCCTATCGCGGCGCCGATGGCGAGACCGACCGCCGCAACGGCCAAGGGCTGATCATTCAATAGCTCCTGTGCCGAGCGGCTGGCTTTCGCAGCCATCCCGCCAGCCGTCGATCCTGCACTGGTAGCGTTGCTCGCCAGTCCTTCGGCGGCACCCCGTGCTGCTCCTGATATTGTGGCTCCAACGCTGCTTGCGGCCGACGATAGCGATTCAGCGGTTTCGGAGAGCGTGCTGCCCAAGCCGCCGCCCTCCGCCTCGTCAGGCCCGCTGGGGGGAGTAGGCGCCGCATACGCGGCCGGGCGGCTCCGGCTGCCGTTCGACGGACCGCTGCCCAGCATCAGCCAAGCCAGACCTGCGCCCACCATCGTCACGGGCAAGGGATTGTCCCTGACCTGTGTTCTCAGGTTGTCGAGCATGGCCGAACTTTCTCCCCCCGAGAAGATGCCGGTGAATTCGTCCAGCAATTGCCCCGGTGTCATCTTGCCTCGAATGGATTCGGCGGTTTCCACCACCCTGGCGCGCGCGGCCTCCGCCTCGCGTTCAAGTTCGGCTGCGGATTTCTCGGTCATCTCACTTGTCCCTTGATCACATTCGCGTCGCGCCTGAGCTGTTCCTGCGTCCGGTCAGGAGTAAGTTCGGAAGGCGCCATGCTTGCCATCCCGGTGCGCAGCAGGATGACGCCAAGAATTGCTACCACCACGCCGACCAACAGGGAGGACCACCCGGCGCCCAACCCTGCCCGAGTCAATGCGATGACCAGTGCTTGCAGCAGCACGATCAGAGCCGCGAGCAGGCAGATTGCTCCGCCCAGCACCTCGGCGGCGCCAGCTCCCGTCTTGTTAAGCTTTTCTGAGAGCTCCGCCCGCAGAAGCCTGGCTTCGGTTTGCACCAGCGTGGTGACGTTTTGAGCCAAGTCGGTCACCAGCGTCGCGAGGCTGGGATTGTCCTGAGTGTTCATCTGTCTTGCTCCGCATCCTGCGTAGTCAGGTCGTCATCGGCATTGCCATAGCCTCGGGATGCTCGGGGCCTGTCAGCCGACCAATCAGCAGCTCGAACGGTCTGCGAGTTGGCGTCTCCCGAGGCACTCCGAGATGCTTCGGGGCTTGTCGGTGGGGAGGCTTTGATGAAGCGTCCAAGCGCCAATCCAGCCAATACGGAGCCAGCGAGCAGGGCACCGGGGTTTTGCCGGCCGAAGGACTGCACATCCTCAAGCACCTGGCCGAACGGTTTTTGTTTCAACGAGGAGGAAAGCCGCTCCAGGCCGCCGGCGGCCTCCAAGGCAAATTTCGATGCAGTCCTTTCATCATTGTTGGCCAGGTGATCGCTGGCCGCGCGTAGCGCGCCCCCCAACGCCGCCAAGCTCGATGCAATGTCGCGCTGCGTCTCCTGCGCCTTGTCCGAAACAACCTGCGTGGCTTCTGTCGCGTAGTCGCCAGCCTTGCGGGTCAGTTCGTCGCGGGCATCGTGAAGCAACTCGCTCGCGCGCTCTTTTTCCCGGGCAAGCCTGTCGGAAACGTCACTTGTCGCCTTGTCGAAATCAGCGGGGTTACGGCCCTGGCCGTCATTACGTTGCATGGGTCACCTAGTGAAAACCGAGGAAGGAGAGGACCGCGAGCACGACAACGACGAGGCCGATAAGATAGATGACACTGTTCATGGCACGTTCCTCCGTACTGCCCCAACTTCATGGAACCTGCGATGTTCCGTCGGCCAAGAGCTTTTTGGGATCCAAGAGCAACGCGGGGAGAGTTGGCCGAAAGTTCCTTGTGAGAAAGAATGCCTTCCGAGCCAATCCACTAAGCCACCGTCAAAGTGCGCTTGAGAGAGATCGCTTGACCAAGTTAGGGTCCACCGTGCCCACGCGAATGCCAGGACCGCAATGACCCACGCTCCTATCGCGACACTGTCCAGCCGCGCGCAGCGGTGGGCGATCGGACTGACCGAGCAGAAAAGCATCACCGGCACTGACGGCGAGGCTGCCTTCGGCCCATGGTTGGCGGCGCACCTCCGAGAGCAAGCGGCATTTCAGGACGCCGAGGTCTGGACGATCGAAGTCAAACCTCAGGACGGCCGTCACTCCGTGGCGATGCTTCTGCGCGGCTCCGGTCGCTCGACCGTGCTCTTGACCGGTCACTACGACACCGTCGGGACAAGCGACTACGGACAGCTGGAGCATCTGGCCACTCGGCCCGACGCCCTGACAAAGGCATTGCGCGATTCCCTCGTCCTCGCCAAGGCGCCAGCCGCCGTCCTGGCGCACGAGGATTTCGCGGGCGGCGAATTCGTTGCCGGACGCGGCCTTCTCGACATGAAAGCTGGCCTGGCAGCGGGGCTGGCGGTATGCGCCGAATTTGCCGAAAGCGCAAAGCCGGTTGGAAATCTACTCTTTATCGCGGTGCCGGACGAGGAGAACAATTCCGCCGGCGCCCGTAAGGCGGCACAGATCCTGCCTGGACTCTGCGAGGAGCGCGATCTCGACTTGCTTGCGGTGATTAATCTTGATGCTATCGCGGATGATGGCGACGGCAGCAAGGGTCGCGTCATCGCGCTGGGAATTGTCGGCAAGCTGCTTCCGGCCGCCTGGGTGGTTGGCGTCCCCACACATAGCGGCTTTCCCTTGAATGGGCCCAATGCGGGGGCGATCGCCGCCGCGATCGCTGCCCGCATCGAATGGGCACCCGAGCTCACCGACGCGTGCGGAACCGCACCCGGCACGCCGCCCAGCCTGCTCGGGATTGCGGACGGGAAGACCCGATACGACGTTACGACACCGGGGACCGCCCATGCCACTTTCAATGTGCTGAGTTATCGCCGGACGCCCGATGAGGTGCTCGACCGGTTCGATAGCCTATGTGCTGAAGCGGCTTCGAACCTGTTACGGGAGTTCCGGCACCGCGTCTCTGCGCAGCACGAAACAGGTCTGCTGGAGATGGTGCAATTGATCCCGGTCCACCGGTATGAGACTTTGCTGGCGCGTATCGACCAGTCGGAGCGGACGCGGTTCGAAGGTGTTTCTGCCTCGATCGCCGCCGGCGACCAGCCACTGCCCGAGAAGTGCCGATTGCTGACCGAGCAGGCCTGGGAGCTCAGCCGCTTGGCCGGGCCAGCCATAGTGACAGGCTTCGGATCAATACCCTATCTGCCGACGAACCTTTCCGCGCAGCCGGCAGCCGTCAGGCTGCGAGCGGCTGCAATCGACGTCGCCAATGAGGCAGCGGCACGCTATGGCAATGTGGTCACCTGCGCGGACTATTTCGCCGGGATCTCGGACATGAGCTTCTTTGGCGAAGCGGACGAATCCTCCCTCGACATTGTCGCCCGCAACACGCCGGCATGGAAAGACGCCGTGCGCTGGCCTCCGAAGCGAGCACTGGCCAACATACCGACCATCAACATTGGTCCATGGGGACGCGATTATCACACGCCGCTCGAGCGGCTGCATGTCGGCTATTCGTTCACCGTCCTGCCGCGGCTCATTCGCGATGTCTGCGCGAGGCTCCTTCAGCCTGACGCGTCGTGATGGAGGGCCCACGCTCGAATACAAACGGCGCAAAGCGGACGCGGTGGCTTTCGCCGCCGGCTTCCGCCTGCGGGTTTTGCCTATTCGGCTGCCTTCCTGTCGAACATCTGCTCACTTTGGGGCACCGGAGCTTGGCCGGGGCGGCGAGAGCATTGGCTCCTCGCCCATCGGCGCGCTGGGAACCATGGAGAACTCGCCCTTACCGTCCATCGAGGGCCCTTCGCTCCAGCGTCCCTGCGCTGGAGCGACACCTTCGACGAAGCAGTTGATGAACCCATAGGATACGTCCTGATGCTCCTTCTCCTGCGGGAGCTCTGTGAAAAAACTACCCCGATGCCGTCGTAATCTCCCGCCTAGTTGACCGTCCGCTCTAAGGAACTCGCAGATGTCGTCTGACGGCTGGGATGAGGCGCATCGCCCCCCTGCAGCAATGGGGCCGGCAGCGGACACGCGGCTTCTGGCATCCAAAAAGCATTGGGCAGACATTTAAGCAGTGGGTTGAACGCGCTAGCTGGCCCAAACACGCCAGCCGACATCACGGCCGATAGGTCCTTTTGCACCAAGCAAATCTCAACCAACGCAGGAAGAGTATTGGAACCACCCATGAACTCGTGGCAGCGCCGGGGTTCAAGTTCCGTGACGTGGCGACAGTGCGTTGCGACTGAATGGATTCATGCGGCGCGCCTAATCGCGTTTTATGCATCCCCTTATAAATTTCTGGCCTACCTTTTGGGCGGCATATACTAATGCCCGATTCCTACAGCCTTTTGCCGCCGAGACCTGACCGCCTCAAGCAATTCGCATTCCCTGGTGTGAACATTTCTAAACACGGCCACAATCATCACCGCCAAGATTTCGGCGTCCGGGTCCAAAGGGTCGAGATGTTCATCCGCGCAGATCCGTTCGAACACACGTTCGCAAATAGTCAGATCATGAGGGCTGAGGCAGGTGCGATACAAATCCCGACGCAGCATCTGGGCGAACCTTTCAGAGCCCGCTACCCGTTCTTTCGGCGGGCTTTTTTGCTGATGAACCGCTAAAGCGATGGCTGTCTAAGTGCGACATCGCCCGCAGTGCGATGAAATTCGTTTACTTACTGACTGATGACTGCTCTATTATCAAACCTAGAATGATCGCGCACTCTCGGGATTTGTATTGTCCAGCAATCATTAGTCTGTAGTAATCTTGCAGTTTGTTTTCATGGATTTGGAAACCACGCCGAAATTCGGCTGCTTCCTTTGGCGTTCTAGTGCAACCGAGCTTACTGGCGGTGACTTTTAAGCTCGCCAGCGAGCATCCGATCTTTGCCGCAATATTTTTCAACGGCTCGTTGTTATCATATCCGTCAAGAATTATCCTGCGACGAGCTTCGCTATCGAGTTTTGTGGTCATTTCGGTGGTCTCCTCAACCAGTATCCCACGATGCTCGTTTCTATACCCTCAGGTCGAAGAGTGTCGTTGGCTTCGCATCCAGAAACTTATCTCGGGATGCATTTCTTGCCGTAATCCAGCGTGATCGCCGTTTCGGTCGACTCGAGTTCACCAGTCTTGCCAGATGCCTGAAGTACCACATGATTGAGAGGGGCATGGGGCATACCCGATTCGGATATGGCACCACGCGATGGACACTAAGAGGCAAGACGAGCCCTCTGCGGGGCAGCCGCGGGACAGTGATCGGCGTCGTTGGCCGCGCGCAGGCCAAGTCCACAAAGAGGATGCGCCATCGCTCGCGCCGGCGTTCGAACCCCTGCTCTTTTCAACGCTCGAACTGGCGCCAGCGGATCAATTCGCCGCTTGGCAAGCGCATATAGCGCCGCTTGTCGAAGTCAGATTGCCGGATGACAAATCGCTGAACGATGGCTTTCCCGCCGACCACACGGCTTGGAATCTCGGTGGCATGCTGATTGTTCAACAGCGCGCGGCGGCACACAGCTACGTGCGCTCCGCCGCGAAGCTCCGATCCAGTTCCATCGATCACTGGTATATTGTCTTGCCTCGCACCGGCCGGTCGTGGACGGAGGTCGATCGCCGCGTTGCGGAAAACCAGCCGGGCAAATTGGAGATCAGATCGCTTGGCTATCCGTTTCGCGGGAGAGTAACGGGCTCGGAAAGTCTCTTCCTCTACCTTCCGCGTGACTTGTTCTCGGACGCGGCGTCAACCCTCGACGCAAAGAACAATTCAATTCTGTCCGGCAACTTTGCCAACCTCCTGGTCGACTACCTCAACAGCATCGAAGCAAGAATGCGCCATCTGACGGCTGAAGATCTGCCCCGCATCGTTCACGCGACGCGCAGCATGGTCATTGCCTGCCTCGCGCCTCCGACGGAACATGCCGCGGTCGCCGAACAATTGGCGAGTGTTGCGCTGATGGAGCGAGCGCGTCGACACGTCCAACACAATTTGGACGCTGCTCATCTGACACCGGATTCAATGTGCCGGGCGCTCGGCGTCTCGCGCTCTCGTCTCTATCAATTGTTCGAACCAAGCGGTGGGGTTATCCATTACATACAAAGCCGTCGCCTTCTGGCATCCCATGTCGCGCTCAGCGATCCGGCGGACGGTCGGCGCATTGTTGAAATTGCGGAAGCCTTCGGGTTCAGTTCAGCGGCTAATTTCAGCCGAGCATTCAGCAAGGAATTCGGTTACAGCCCCCGCGAAGGCCGCAGTGCCGTGGTGTTGCCGCGCCCTGCCCAACCCGTTTCGCCTGGCGGACACGACGAGGCCCCTTCCTTTGAAGGCTGGCTAAAGGCGCTCGGAAGCTGATTACCGATCGGAATGTTGATGCGGGCGGGTCACAGGGGCGGCAAAGATCACGCTGCCACATGAACCAGAATATTTCGTGTCCCATCCACCGCGCTATCAGTCATATAGCCGATTCCGGTTTATTAACCAACTGTTCATTGTTATCGCCGCCAATCACGGGGAGCATGCATTGCAAATACGCGGCACGCGATTGTTGTTGAGATTGCGAGTTGAATGTTTGCGAAGCTTGACAGCTATGCTATTTCTGGACTGGGGAAGCACATTCTTACCGCCTATGGAGGTGGCTATTGTACCCGGAGGCAACAGGGGTCGGCACGGAGAGTGAGGGGCCTTCCTCAGGCGATGCACCACGTCCCGGCGAACCGCTGTTCGCTGACCTTTTGGCGTACACGACCGAAATTTTGTCGTTTTATGATCGCGACTTCTGTCTGACGCACTACGCAGCCAAACTCAAAGGCCTGTACGGAGGTGCGGTGGTGCCGGGTGCCGCCGTTTGGGAGATCTACCCGAGCTTCCTCGATGCGAAATATCGTGACGAATTTCTTCGTGTGTTCCATGGCGGCTCACCGGCAAGCATTGATCTGCCACCATCACCGGATGAATCGCCGCGGTCCGCTTTCGTCTTCGCCACTGCAAATGGGGTGGGAATCATCGAATCAAGGGAGCGCGATGGGCGGAGCGTGGTAGAGGAGCAAGAGCATGTAATTCTGCTCCATCAAGCGACACACGACGTGCTGACCGGACTGCAGAATCGCCGGCGATTCGGCGATCGGCTGCAGCGGGCAATGGCCGCCCTCGGCGGATCAAAGCCGAAAACCGCCCTTCTGCAAATCGACCTTGACGATTTCAAAGCGGTCAATGACACGCTCGGCCATGGCGCAGGCGACACTCTTCTTCAACTCGCGGCGGGTCGTATCCGGGACGCGTTACAGGACGGCGAATCCGCATACCGGTATGCCGGCGATGAGTTCGCTGTCATCCAATTGGGAAAGGAGCAGCCCGCAGAGGCTGAGCGCCTCGCCGGATCGCTGGTCGACGCTTTCAAGAACCCGTTCGTCATCAACGGCATTCCCGTCTTCGTCGGCTCGAGCATCGGAATTGCTTTCGGGCCGGAGCACGGGACCGATGGCGAACAGTTGATGAAAGCCGCCGACATTGCTCTTTACGCGGCCAAGACAGACGGACGCGGCTGCGCTCGAACATTCAACCGCTCGATGCTGCTCTTGCTCGAGCAACGCGAGAATCTGAGACGCAGCCTTCGAACCGCGCTGGCGCGGGGCGAGCTTTATCTGGAGTATCAGCCGCTCATTCGGCCTCCTTCCTCAGTGATCGGTTTCGAAGCGCTGCTGCGGTGGCGGCACCCCGAGGTCGGAATCATTCCGCCCAACGTGTTCATACCGATCGCCGAAGCCGACGGTCTGATGGACGACATTGGACGATGGGTGCTCGAGGAAGCCTGTCGCCAGGCAATGACGTGGCCTTCCTCGCTGACAGTCGCAGTCAACCTGTCACCAGCTCAGTTCCTTAGCGGTTCGCTGACGGACACCGTCGCTCAGATCATCGACGCAGTCGGAATCGACGCCGACAGACTTGAACTTGAGATAACTGAGACGGTCCTGCTTGAGCAGACGATCGACAATATCGACACACTGAATACTCTGAACGTTTTGGGAATACGAATTTCCCTCGACGATTTTGGAACGTACTACTCATCACTAAGCTACCTCAAGAACTTTCCGTTCGATACATTGAAGATCGATCAGTACTTTATCGCGGACCTGGATACCGATCTCAAAAGCCAAACGATCGTGCGATCAATCATGAATCTGGCACACGGCCTGGGGATAAATGTCACTGCGGAGGGGGTCGAGACGTCGGCACAGGCAAGGTGGCTGATCAAGGAAAATTGCGATTGTCTGCAAGGAAATTTCCTGGGGCGGCCACTTGGCGTCGAGGCGGTCAGCGATTTCATCAGGCGGTCCCCGCTGAGGGTGGTACGGGCGATGGAGCGATCAAATCGGGCGCTCTAGCGCCTTACACCCTTTGTTTACGGTGAAGTGGAGATTTGCAGAACGATCAAGGCAGATACCGCGCAATTCTTCGGGTCGGTGCGAGACTGACTCATCGGGGGCGCGGCGAACCTTGTCTCGCGGAGGCCATCCCCCCGGGAGGATTCAATAATGATGGAGCAAGTGAGGAAGCCAATGGGAACCGTTCATCATCACCTGGCTGGCGAGCCGACCTTTGCACCGATGATCCAGATCGATATGGAAATCAAAGCTTTTGTCTCCGCTTGGAAACATTGCGACTATGTCTCGACATACATGGCGCGGATGATCAGCCAAAACAGGTCAGACTCGGTCCATCACTCAAATCTCTTTTCCTCTGCCTTCAATGAATTGCTGGAAGTCGCCTTTCGCACGCGCCATGCCGACGGCGAACTGGCATGCAGGGTGTCTCGCCATGGTGGAACGGATAGAATCGAGTTGACATTTCCTTGCGTGCCTGAGGAGCGGCAATTCTACGAAGAAGCCGTGTCGCAACTCGCAGGGATAGAGGCCACAGAGCGATACCTCAATTCGGTGTCTGGGGATCTCGCGCCCAGCCGTGATGTTGTACTTCTGGAACTGGCTGTCGACTACAACGCGACATTCTGGATCGAGGAAGCCGAGGGCGATGCAATCAAGCTTGTCGTGGATCTTTCCCTGGAGGGCTTGCAAAATTGAGCCCTTACGACCTTCTCCCGCGCTTCAAGGTGCAATACGACGCCAATAGCCAGGAGTTTTGCATATCGGGAGTGGTCCGGCCTCAGGCGATTGATGAGCTTGGGCCCAGCATAGCGTTGCTTCGCGATGCGATCGGCCGCGTGCGCGGCGTTCTCTACGTCAATGTCAGGCGCCTGACGCAGATGAACAATGCTGCGTTTCACACCTTTTCGAGGATCATCATCGACGCTTGTCGCGCGCGACCCGATCTCAAATTCGTCGTCATCACGTCAAGTGTCGTCGGATGGACCTCGCGAAAATTTGGTCGCTTGAGCGGCATAGAACCGAATATCACGGTCGAGGAGTATGACACCGAATTCTATCCGGGGCAGGGCTTCCTTGAGGAAGGCGGGTTCGTACCGATCCTGCGCACTCAGACAAAGATGACATGGCGCCACGAGCGCGCAATCTTGCCGCGACACGGCATGAGGCCCGGGATCGTTATGGCTGACATTTGTTGTGGGATCGGTGATTTCGCCGTGCTCGCGCAGAAGGAGTTCCAGCCATCGCGGATCGTCGCCCTCGATCACTCCATGTCAAGCCTGAACTATGCTCGACGCGTGATGCGGGAGTTCGACATCCGGGGCATCGAGTATACCTATGGTGATGCGTCGGAGATGCTGCTCGATGAAGGGCAGTTCGACTTGGTCACCTGCCGGCATTCCCTGCAAATCTTCAATCGACCTGAACTCATTCTCAAGGAGCTCTACCGCATATGCAAGCCAGGCGGGCGGGTCTACATCACCAACGAGAAGAATTCGCATTGCCTCGGCGAGCCCCGCGCCGAAAGCATTCGCTGGACCTACAACGAGGTGGCGAAGCTCTTCGGGCATTTCGAGATGGACGTCGAGCTTGGGCCCAAGAGCCGGCGATACCTGGTAGAAGCCGGATTCGAAGACATCCGTGTGGAGACCTTCATGGTCACTAACCTGGACGGCGATCCGCAGGACTTCGCCGACGTCATTGCGGCCTGGTCGGATGTCTATGCGGGCGAGATGGCGACCAAGCGCGGCGATGGACCGGAGTTCGTCGCACGGTTCCGGCAGGGCTTCGAGGACCACATTTTCGCCGCGCTCCACCCCAAGGGTTATGCGGGCTGGCCGATCTGGGTCGCATCGGGGCGACGGCCCCAATGAAAGCAGACGATGAGCGTACACCGCGCTTCGGCCTGCGCTCCTTTCGAGCGAAATTCGTATTGGTCGTTGGTGGCGCCGTACTGTTCGACCTCCTTTTGAGCGGTGGGCTGGCGCTTTGGAACGTTCAAAAGCTTTCGCGCGATGCCACGTCGGAAGTCGGCGAGGGCCTGACGACCGCAAATCAGGAATACATTCGTTCCTATGCCGCATCGACAGCGCTGAGCGTCGACCTGCTGCTCGATCGAGTCCATGGCGACGTCAAGGCCCTGGCGGGCGTGCTACAGGCTCAAATCGACGATCCAGGCAGGCAGCAACAGGTCGGAGCCACGCTTTCGCAGGAGGCGCCCGGCTCCGCGAAGGTAGTCTACGATGCGCGGGGCGATTGGGCGCAGAACCTGCCGGGCGCGCCTTCCGTGGTCAGCGTCTGGGGCTACCTGCTGGGCGCCGACCACAGTCCGCTGCCAGGCGTTCAACGGGAAATAGAAGACAGCACCGTGTTGGATCTCGTTGCGCCAACGCTCATGGCCAGCGGGGCGTCCAAACTGCAGATGTACTATATTGGTCCAAAAGAACGGCCGATCTTCAGGACGGTACCGTATACGGACCAGGCACAGACCTTCGACCGGCTTTATCCAGGGCACAACAAGGCGGAGTTCTGGGAGTTTTTCTTTCCCGGAATCTATGGATCATGGCAGCAGTGGGCCAGGGATTCGGCCTCGCGTCCGGTTGCTGACGATATCACCCAGACAGCGCCTTACACCGATGCAATCACGGGAAAGCTGATCGTCAGCTTTTTCCACCCGTTGTGGACGCGCGATCGCACCGGCATCGCCGGTACGGCGGGAGCGGACATCACTCTCGATCAACTCGCGGAAGTCGTCGAACGTGTGAAGATCGCTGGAACCGGGTTCGGCTTCCTCACGATGTCGACCGGCAACGTGGTGGCGATCAATCCGTGGGGTCAGGCGATCATCGGCCTGACGGCATCGAGCGATGCGGGCACCCAGGGCGTCACCGGCCTGGAAAGATCCCTGCGGGGAAGCACGCAGCCAGCTATCGCGTCGCTGCCTCTCGACCAGAACAATGACGGTGTCATTCAGCATATCATGCTCGATGACAAGGGCGAACGCGTACCCTACATCGTTGTTCTCAAAAGATTGAAGCCGACCAATCTGTGGAGTTCGGGACCGATCAAGTCCGAAATGATGTCGGTCGGGATCGTCGTTCCCGAACGGGAGATCTATGCCTCCCTGTTCGCCGCGCAGAAGAGTATTTCCCGCGCGACCAACCGTATACTGCTCTTCCAGATCGCCGCGATCGCCGTTTCGCTTCTGATTGTTTTTGCCGCTGTGCTCGGAATTTCGAAGCGAATCACTGCGGGGCTCAGAGCACTTGCCAGCGCTGCCCAGCGGCTCCAGTCCAAAGACTATTCAGTCCGCGTGAACATTCCAACGCGCGACGAGGTTGGAGCGGCAGGCATCGCCTTCAACCGGATGGCCGAGCAGATCAGCTTTCACACTGAAAACCTCGAGCAACTCGTCGACGAACGAACCAGGGAACTCGGGGACGCAAATCAGGAGATTTCCGCGCTCAACGAAAAGCTCCAGGACGAGAACGTCCGCCTTGGTGCCGAACTGGCGGTCGCCAGGCAGATCCAGATGATGGTCCTGCCGAAGCAAATCGAACTCGAGGCGATTCCGGGGCTGGAGATCGCAGCCTACATGCGGCCAGCCGACGAGGTCGGCGGCGACTATTACGACGTCCTGCAGAATGGGCCACGGGTCAAGATCGGCATCGGCGACGTGACCGGTCATGGTCTCGAGAGCGGCGTGCTGATGCTGATGGTCCAATCCGTTGCACGCGCGTTGCAGGAGACCAACGAGGGGGATCCGCACCAGTTTCTCGATCGATTGAACAGGGCCATCTACAAGAACATCGAGCGGACGAACAGCGGCAAGCATCTCTCGCTGGCCTTCCTTGACTTCGAGGATGAGCGGGTAACGCTATCCGGCCAGCATGAGGACGTTCTCGTCGTGCGCGCGGATGGGGCAGTCGAACGTATCGATACGATTGATCTGGGTCTGCCGGTTGGCCTGGAGAACGACATCTCGAAGTTCATTGCCACGCGTGACATCCTGTTCGGGAGCGGCGACGTGATCGTGCTTCACACCGACGGTGTGACCGAGGCTGAGGATCAGGACAAAACTCTGTTCGGATTCGAGCGCCTCTGCCGGAGCGCGCAAAAGCGTCACGGCGGCAGCGCCGAGGAAATCAAGACCGGCATCATCGACGATCTGATGGCCCATATCGGGATCCAGAAGATTCACGACGACATTACCCTCGTGATCATAAGGCACACATAGCCATGACAACGCTGTTCGGGACCCCTGATATTGCGATCGGGATGAAGGAGAGCATCAGTCGCGTGCGGCTGTTCGACGGCCCTCTCGACTTGAGTTGGCGTCATTGTGCCACGACCTCAGACTTCATCGCCGATCTTTTCGCGTTGCGCTTCCGCTCCTCCCGCAATGACTACATGGAAGTGCGGCACAGCATTGGATATCTGGTCAACGAACTCATCGAAAATGCCGTCAAGTTTCGCGCACCGGGTGAGATCGTGATCGAGGCGTCGATGGATTCGGAGTGCTTCAAGCTCAAGGTGTCGAATGACGTCGGTGGTGAAGATGCGTCTGAGTTCCAAAGCCTTCTGGCGGACATCACGGTTGGCGACCCTATGGACCTGCTAATACAGCGAATTGAAGCCAATGCCGCCAACCCCGACGTAGGAGGCTCCGGACTAGGATTGCTGACGTTGATGAGCGACTACGGCGCGCGCCTCGCCTGGATATTCAGCGCCGCCGACGAAAGCGATCGGATTTGCGTGGAGACATACGCCTCCATTCCGATCTCGCAAATTCACAACTAAATGAAACGATGCCAAGCTATGGAAATCAAGACAGACGACTACCGCGTGTGGACTGAAGAAAGCGAAATTTTCTTTTATGGCGCAATGCGGCTTGCCAGTTCCGACGCTGGTGCGCCTATCGCGGCGTTGGCGGCCAGTGTTCTTGCCTCGAATCCCGCCTCTATTACGCTCAATCTGAAGGACCTTCACTTCCTTAACTCTTCCGGCATCAACCTGCTGGCGAAATTTACCATCGAGGTGCGCAAGCATCCCGATGTTCGACTAGTCGTGCGTGGAACGCCCGACATACCCTGGCAGTCGAAATCATTGCCCAATCTGAAGAAGCTGCATCCTGCTGTGGTGCTTCTGATGGACTGACCAAGGTTGTCCGAAATTCGCAATTCCAGGAAAAGTATCAAACGGTTTCCCCCCGATTGGATCGAAAAACAAGAGATAGAGCGGTGTCCGTGAAATGACGAACGGCTCTAGGCAAGAGCTACGTAGGCTGGCGGCAATCCGGACAGCATTAAGCCGCTCGGGAACGGTGTAAGAGCCCGCACCGGGCGAGATATGTACGCCAGGACAAGTATTAGGATGCGAAGCTAACGACAAATCGCCCTTGTGCGCAGATGCTCGCCGCGGCTTGGCGGGGGCTCGGCACAGGTGGCAGGCATCATGTTGGGGTGATGTCGTGCAGCCTGTGCCGGTCAGCCGCCGCTGCGCGGTCAAAGGTGGCGTCATTGAGTAAGCGTGCCAAGGTCAATGGCGGCCGGCTGGAGTTTATTCCGCCGCAGATCCCGACTCGGGTGGAGCTGCCGCCTGCGGATGAGGGATTGGTCCACGAGGCCAATCTCGACGGCTACCGAACGCAGATCATCATCGATAATGGCGGCGTCCGACTTTACAGCAAAAACGGCAGTGACTGGACCACGAAATACTGGCCCATCGCACTGGCCGTCGATCTACCATGCCGGACTGCCATTCTCGACGGTGAGGTCATTGTGCCAGGCGAGCAGGGAGACCCCGATTGCCCTGCGCTGGAAAGCGCGATCTGGAACGAGCCGAGCCGGCTGGTGTTCGTCGCGTTCGATATCCTCCATCTCGACGGCCGCGATCTAGCCGCCTTTCCGCTGCTGCGGCGCAAGGAGGCGCTGTGGCAACTGGTTGAGCCTGGGCTCGGCAAGATCCAATACAGCGAGCATTTCGAGGGCAGTGCGCTTGCGATCTTCCGCTCCGCCGGGAGGATGGGACTCGAAGGCATCATCTCGAAGCGCGCTGACAGCCGCTACAGCAGCGGACCGTCAAGCACATGGTTACTGAGCGTCGATTACCGCATCCGGCGCAACCGCGACCTCAGCATCGGCACCAGTAATGTCCGCTTTGGCCGGCGGCCATATCGGCCGGAATGACCGAGATGCTCGCTGACGTAATCAGACTGGCATAGGGCTCTCTCGTTGTTTGGAAGAAACGGCTTCCCAACGCGGCCCCTACCTAGGCTAGTTGCAATAAGAACAAACACGGAATGCTAAATTAGGAATTAGCTTTCGATGGACATTACGAGAACAAAAATGAGTAACTTGGAAACTTTTAAGAAAATCTTTTCTACATTCTTAAACAGATGAGAACCACGACGAACGACGGTAATCTCCGTTAAGCAACTCAAGGCATTAGCAACGCCGGCCTTGGCGCCTCTGTGGACGGCTCGGGTGGCGTAAATGCCGGAGCCGGCTGGGCTTGGCGCCAATCTCGGTGGAACAGCCGGCGTCGGTGCAGGTTGGGAGTGGGTACCGGTCTCAACGCTGGTGGTCGGAACGGTCCCGGGCACGCTAAGCACCCCAGGAGCAACCCGCATTCCGGGTAAGATGCCGGCCGTTGTGGCGGATATGTCGAAGTTCAACTGACGAGGATGAAGAAGCGTTGTGTCGATGTGCTGAACAGCCAAGACACCTATGACGGCGACCTGCGTCAGCTGTGCCTCATGATCTCTCGCCGTTGACGCCTGGGAATGGGGCTGCGGAACCAGCGGTGGGGCTTCGACCTCACTCTCCTGGCCTCCGGCCGGCAGGAAAGCTCGCCGCCCAGGCGGGCTTTCCGCTGCGATTGATAATTACCGTGGCCCAAGACAATGGGGGCGCTTGTTGGAGGCCCCCTCCCTCATAGGTCAGACAACGGTTTGAAGAAATCAAAGTCGATCCCGCGGTTCGCAGCCGCCCCTTAGGCTGGATCTTCAGGAAGGCAGATGTCGCTGGCGCGAAGCTCTTTTCTGCGCTGGGGGCCAGCAAGCGTCGTTTTCATCCACGCGGTAGTCGAGTCGCATAGCTCAGCCGGCCTTTTTGCCAAAGTACCAAAAAATTGACATAAATTAGTAATCGCTAATACACAGTACACTGCTATTTTATTTGGCAGTAGGACATGTCCTGAGAGTTCGAGCCGGGTACGGTTCGACCTCAATAAGGGGGTAGAGATTGCAAAGGCACGCAGCTGTTGCTGGACGCAAGCCGAAAACGGCGGCGCCGCAGAGGATTGGGGCTCACTCGGGTCATTGGTTGCGTGCTTTGCTTAGGCCCGTTCTTTCTCCAGGTGCCAATGATGGACGATGGTAAGCGGGCTCATACTGAACCGGAGACGAGTTCCTGGACCGGCCGCAACAGGCGTCTCGACCCATCGCGCCTGCCGGAGACGGTGAGCTATACCACGCACGACGACTATGGCGACGTGACCTTCACCCTCAACCAACGTGGTGTGGTGGTCCGCCGCACGCAGGATGCAAGCAGCGTGCCGGCAATCATTGCCCTTCCCGCCAAGGTTTTCCGCGGCGTGGCCGCCTGCGCGATGGAGGATCCGGATGAAAAATTCACAGCGGAGCTCAAGCTTCTGCACAATGATCCGATGCTGACGGTGCCGCTGCTGGTGTCCGACGACCTCGAACTTGTTGCGGCCGACTGGCGTGCCTGGGCCGAGGCCTACCGACTGCCTATGCTTCTGCTTGGCGCCGACGGCATTGCCCGAACGCTTGACGAAACGCTTGGTGCCAACGTCAACGCGCTCTCACCCCAGCGACCGCAACATGGGCCGCGTCTCGACCATGCACCCAGGCTTTCCAAGGCTGGCCTGATGAACAAACTGACGTCTCTAGAGCATATCGGCCGATTGGTGGATCGGAAGTGATGTGACGCGTGTCTCGTGTTCATTTGGTCTGCAGGGTCGATCCTCCCACTGCGTTGGTCGCTGGGGAACCTCGCCAGGCGCGGCCAGATCGCGTCGACTTGGTTACGAATCCGATCGATGAGGATCCATCTGAGACGGCAGGGCTGCCGAAATGAAGCTCGCCGCCAAGCATTGAGGCAAGAGAGCGTCGGCGCCGTAAGGTTCGCCCATAGCTGCGTCACCCCATTGCAAGAAAGCATTGGTGACGGGGGCGAAGAGAGCAGAACTGCCGCAGCATGATGGAGACGGCAAACAGCACGACCACCGGGCAATGCTGGAAAAGGGAGGGCCCGCCGGCACGTAGCGGCCGTTCGATCAGGTCAAAGGGCTGCACGAGCAGCCCTTTGACCAGGCAGCGTAGGCCGACGGCGCTCAGCGCATCGAGATGATCGAGCACCGTCGTTGCGCCACGTTCCCGAACCTCCACAGAGCGGCGGCCAACAGCAGCAGTAGGTTGGCTGTGGCTTTGGCACCGGCCGCCTCAGGGAAGTGCCGGGCGATTTTGGCCAGCAAAGATACGGTGGAAGACCCACAGAATTGCTGGGCAAACCAGGAGCATGACCGCGCCGAAGTCGAGCGCGGCACCCGCGGAGCCGAGCGACCTGGAAAGCCGTATAGAATATTCCCATTCCGACCGCCCGCGTCTTCGGCTCGAGCACGCGCGCAGGCAAGGCTCATAATGGCGCCGGCAGGCAGCCCGCAGCTGGAGGCAGCGGTACCATGAAGACCGTGTCAGATGCGGGATCGTGGCCGCAGAGCATAGAGGCAGTCGTCGAGCGGCAGCGGCGTGTAGCCCGGAAGGCGACGCTGACGGCCTCCTCGTCGATGACGGCCCATCAAGCAGGAGCAAACCTTGAGCGAACTGCCCGCGCGCCGGACGCGCACTCGCCAGGGTTTCATTTGCCTCGAAGGTCGACCTTACAGAAGGGCGCGTCCTGCTTTTCAGGGCGGGAACATAGCTTGCGGCAGCAAGTTGGAAGGCCATCGGAGACAACAGGCACGCAGCAGATGGGCGTCCACATCAATCACTTCGTGAAGGATATCCTCATCGAGGTCGCTGAAATGCTTCCGATGACTCAAAGGGAAAGAACGCCAACTGACGAACTGCCCGTCGCAGCGCCGAACTTTCCCCATGATCTGGAACCGGTGATCCGAGCGAACCCATCACGCACTGGGCCGGCTGGACCTGGCCGCACGCAAGGCTCCAACTAGGGAGCGGACGGCATCGACGCCTGAGCCGCGGGGCGGGATCGACGGCCTGAAAATCAGCCGGCCGTTGCGGAACTCGAAGCTCTGTGCGTTTTCAAAGCGCCATTCGAATGCTGCCGTTTTCTTGCGGAAGGTGATTGCGATGGCTTCGGGTCCCACGTCGACTTTGCTGATGCCCAGTTCCGCCGCGCCTATGCGCAACCTGGTCAGTTCCAGTAAATCCGCTGCTTGACCGGGCATATCTCCAAAGCGGTCCTCGAGCTCTTCGCCGAATGCGTCGAGATCCGTCTCGGAAGTCATGCGAGACAGCCTCGCATAAAGGCCGACGCGCACCGTGGGCTCGTTGACGTAGCTTGGGGGAAAGGCCCCATTTGGGGCGCCTTTGATATCGGCACGCTGCTTGTCTGGATCGGCCCCTCCCCCAGCCAGCGAGACCGCCCGCTCCAGCAGATGCTGATAAAGTCCCGCTCCGATCAGCTTCATGTGCCCGGCTTGATCTTCGCCGAAGAGGTCTCCTGCCCCGCGCAGGTCGAGGTCTCTTTGACTGATCGCCAGGCCGGAGCCAAGCCGATCGAGCGCAATCATGGTCGAAAGTCGAGCTCTTGTGCCTTCGGCCAGTTCGACGCCAGGCTCGGTCAGAAGAAAGGCAATGGCCTGCACCGGTCCCCTTCCGACGCGGCCGCGAAGCTGGTGCAATTGTGCCAGACCGAACCTGTCCGCCCGCCAGATCAGGATGGTGTTGGCCCGCGGTACGTCGAGGCCGCTCTCGATGATGTCGGTGCTCAAAAGGATGTCGCCTTCACCGTCAGCGAATCCGACCATGATTTCGTCCAGCCGTGTCCCTTTCATTTCTCCATGGGCCGTCACAACCGCGAGTTCCGGCACCAATCTGTTTAGCTGCTCGCCAACCGGGTCGATGTCCTCGATGCGTGGAACCACTAGGAAGCTCTGTCCGCCCCGGCGAAATTCGCGCAAAAGGGCGGCTCTAACCGAAGCTGGATCGAAGGGCTCCAGAATCGTGCGGACGGGACGCCTTTTGGCGGGCGGAGAGTTGAGGACGCTGACTTCCTGGATGCCTGACATCGCTGATTGCAGCGTGCGCGGTATCGGCGTGGCGCTCATGCTCAGCGTATGAAGGCGGGGCGCCATGTTCCGCAGCGCCTGCTTCAGCTTGACACCGAACCGGTGCTCCTCGTCGATCACCAGCAGTCCCAGATTGGCGAAGGTGACGCTCTTGGCCGCCAGGGCTTGCGTACCCACAACCACCGCGACCCGACCGCTCCGCAGCCGCTCTTTGACCGTTCTCGCCTCCGCCCCGCCAACCATTCTCGAGAGGTGGGCGACATCGAGGCCGGTCCCGGCAAACCGGCGGCTGAACGTCTCATAATGCTGGCGTGCCAACACGGTTGTCGGGGCTATGACCGCAACCTGCTTCCCGCACAGGGCGGCGGCGGCGCAGGCACGCAGGGCCACTTCTGTCTTGCCGAAGCCGACGTCGCCGCAGACAAGCCGGTTCATTGTTCTCCCTGATGACAGGTCGTCGAGCACATCGCGAATGGCGGCGGCCTGGTCGGGAGTTTCGGTATAGGGAAACTTCGCCGCAAACCGGGCGAGATCCGCGCGCGAGGGTTTCATGATCTCGGCAGGCTGGCAGGACCTGGCTTTGGCAAGGCCCGTCAAGCGCTTGGCAAGTCTGTCGATGTCGCGCAGCGCAGCCTTGCGTCGGCTGAGCCACCCGTCGCTGTTCAAGCGATCGAGCGACACGGCATCGGGTTCCGAGCCGTAGCGCCAAATCCGCCCAAATTCATCGACCGGAACCAGCAACGACGCCCCGCCATGATATTCCAGCCTGACGACATCCTGTGGCTGGCCGGCCAAGTCGACCTGTTCGACCGCCACCAAAATGGCCAGGCCATGATCCTCATGGACCACGACGTCGCCAATGCGCAACTCGGGTTCGAGCATACTGGTGGCGGCGCCGCCGTTTGCCTTCAAAGCCCGGCCAAAAAGATCGGTCGCAGCCACCAGCGCGATACGGGATTGCTCGTCGACAAACCCTTCGTCGACAATGAATTCGGCCTTGAGAAGAGAGCCCCTGGCGGCCGAACGGATTTGCGGCCAGTCCTCCGCCTCCCCCATTCGCCGGCCAAGCCTCCGATAGAGCAGACGATCCGCACGCTGCAGTTCAGAGGCTTCGCCGGCGAACACCACAGTGACACCCGACCTCGTCTGCCTTTCCACAAACTCGGCGAACTGATCTCGGGATCGCGCCCGCCGAACGAATTTGGGAACTCGGGTGGCCGAGACGGTAGGACTCGTGCGGCGGCGTTTACGAACCGCGACATCCCACTCCTCGCGCGACAGGTAAAACTGTTCAGGCAATGGTGTTGCGGGTTCGGCAACCTCTTGCCTGGCACGACGTGCAGCTTCGATCAGATCCAGGACGCGGTCGAGCGGCGGGCCTTCGAGCCCTTCTGGCAAGGAGATTGAGGCGCCGGATGCCACATCGAAGACCGACGGCATACTGCCATACAACGCGATCAGGCGTTCTTCCATCGGTGTCGTTCGCATTGGTGCCAACTCGGAATGATCAGCTGTTGCGAACATCAGCTCGGATGCCGGTCCAACAGTGATCGACTCTCGCGAATGTTCGCTAAGCTGGGTGACGGGATCGTAGATCTTGAGTTCTCGGATGCAGCTATCTGGACCGAGGACAAGACGGACCGGGTGATCGGCGCCAGCAGGGAAGATATCCATCAGGTCGCCCCGAAAGGCTATCTCGCCGGGTTCGTCCACCCTCTCGTCGACGGCGTATCCCACCGCCTCGGCTTTCGTTCGGAAGTCGTGCGGGTCGAACATTTGTCCGAGTTCCAGAATTGTGAAGCCCCCAGCAATAACTGGTGCGGGCGGCACCCGCTGGAGAGCGGTCTCGATCGACAGAACCACGACGCGCGGGCGTTTGGGCTCGCCTGCGATCTCATGCAGCGCGCGAAGCCTCCGCCCCATATTGGCGCGTGTCGGCCATACCCTGTCGTAGGGCAGGCAGTCCCAGGAGGGCAGGAAGATGATGTCTGCGCCTGGCAGAAACTGACGCAAAGCTCCAGAGATCTCTTCGGCACTGCGTTCCGAGGCGGATATATGGATAATATGCTTGTTCGGACCGTCCTCCAGCGAGTCGGCCAGCGCCGCCGCAATTGCCGCAGAAGGCGAGACGCCCTGTTCTCTCGCGACCTCCCTGTCGTTTGAGGGGTGATCGAGTTGTTCGATAATTTCAGTCCGCGAAATAGGTCTGTTCACTGAGATCTCACCTTGCCAACGGTGGGGAACGTCAAGGGGGCGACCCCGTTCCTCTGGCGCGGATTAAAGTGTGGCAGGCAGTGGCAGGGCGTGCGGTTTATCGAGCGGCGATGCCAATACGCATCGCCTGCCGGAACGGGCGTAAAGCTGGGCGGTGTCCGGCAGGGGTAATATCCTCTCGAAGTCGCCTGCCCCGCTTCATGCATTCGAACGGAGCCCGTGTCATTGGTTCATGCCGCGCGACGCCCGTCGGTTCCGAACTGTCACCGCCAGCCGGAACTTTTGGCGTGAATAAAAGTTCGGTAGCCAACATCAGCTAGGTAGCCATTTTGTCTCCCACCTCATCCTCGGATGTACTTATCCGTAAACTGCAGACCATCTCGGACATTCGAGAAGCTGAAATTAGGGTTTTGAAAAACATACCGATTCAGGAGAAAGATTTTTTGGTCAACCACGACCTCGTGCGTGAGGGTGACCAACCTGTTTACTCGTTTGTCGTTCTGGAAGGCTTGATCGGTTCCACCAAATACACGGGGGAAGGAAAACGACAAATCACCTCCTTCTTCGTGGCCGGGGACATTCCGGATCTGCACGGGCTGCATCTGTCGGTCATGGATTGTAATTTCTCGACGCTTACGCCGGCCCGAGTGGGCTTCATTCGACACGACGCTCTGCGCAGCATTTGCGACCAACACCCCCGCATCGCCGCGGCTTTCTGGCGGTCGACGCTAATCGACGCCGCAATATACAGAGAGTGGGTCACCAATGTGGGGAGACGAGAGGCTTATACCCGCATGGCTCACATTTTATGCGAACTGATATGTCGCATGCGATCGGTGGGGCGCATTGAGGATCACGTTGCGGATATTCCCATAACTCAGGCCGCACTTGGTGATGCATTGGGTTTGTCAACGGTCCACGTCAACCGAATGCTTCAGGAACTACGACGTGAAGGCCTCATCGCCACCACAGGATCGAGAGTGCATGCTCGCGACTGGGCCGGCCTCACACGGGCAGGAGATTTCGACACAACCTACCTGCACCAAAAGAACCCCGCAGATTAGTGGTGACGGGAACTCTTCGATGGCACGATTTTTCTTTGACAGCGGTGATCGCGATCTGGTCTTGCAGGATGAGATAGGCGTGGAGTGCGCTGGTATCGAGTGCGCCGTGTCGGATTCGAGGGCCTCGTCGACCTCTCGAGAGACGAACTGAAAAGCATCGACGGACAGCAATTGTTTGTCGAGGTGCGTGATGAGAATGGGGAAAAAGTCCTGCGACTAAGTCTATCACTTGATATCAAAATGACGAGATGAATTCGTACGGTTTTCACGCCGGCGGCTGCGCCCTTGCGACGGCATCCGGTTGCTCCCGAAATCTCTGCAACAGGAACGTGGCAACGGCGCCACGAACAAAGTTGCTTTAGTTTGCCGCCTGCCGGATCAGGCCCTGCCCACAAGCTAACCATGCCCATCGGACGCCATCCAGCGACAAGACGTCGAACGCTGTGACGCCGGGAAGATGGTTCGGGCTTGATCACGGAGTAGATCGGCGCAAGTGGGCGGGCGCTTTAATCTATGTAAGTGCATCAAAGTCGGTGAGCGATTAATTGGTCTATGCGTGCCGAGCGACAATGCCCTGCTTCGCACGCAGGACTTGTCAGCTGACGGGGCCCGATATCAGCTTGGAGCAAGACATGACAATCGCTTCCTGGACCTTCATCTCGCCAGATCAGACCAACAAGAAAGAGGTTCCGTCGGTGGAGGATCCGTCTAATGGCTGAGCACCGTCGCAAGCTCAACGCGTCAGGTCCGGGCCTTCCGGAGCAGATACAGCCCTCTACCTGTCCTGGCGGCTCATCATTAGCAGGTTCTGGCGAACAGACGAACCTGGTCGAGCTTATTCCAGCACTGCGGGCGTTCGCACGCTCGCTCAGCGGCAGCATCGACGAAGCTGACGACCTTGTCCGAGAAACGCTGATGAAAGGAATTGCAGATCTCGATGGCCTTGATGGGAGCCGGGTTAAACCCTGGATCTTCGCTACGATGCGCAGGGCTTCCTTGGCCAGGCTTCAAGGCACAGCCTCTCAACCTCGAGAACCCGCTAGTTGCTTGTCGCAACCCTTTGCCGCCGATCCGCGGGGACAGATGGAAACCGGCCCAAAAATCGCTCGTGCCATTGACGTCCTGGCGAGCCTGGAGCGGCAAGCCATCGTTCTGGTTTACATGCTCGGGCTCTCATATGAAGACGCCGCCGACGTCTGCGATTGCGACACAGCCACTATCAAAGGCCGGTTACAAGACGCGAGGAAAGGAATGGCTGTCCTGTTGGGCAGCCCCACTAAGCCGGAGAGGCCGAATTGACGACGGGCAAGGCGGGACGGCTTTAGAGCAAGTTGAGTGCTGTCAGACAGCCGTCCTTTAGTTACCCAGGTCGCCGATTGCTCAACCGCAGTTTCATATGCAGCCAGGGAACCATCAGGGAGCCGCCGAGTTCGACCAAGGATAAGCTTGGGTTCCCAACATGGAAGAAATCGGCAAGGCCCAACAGAGGGCCATAGCCCGTCTCATACGTCAGTGGATTTCCTCGGACGCCAGCCGTCGCCAGCTTCGGCAGTTGCTGGATCTGCCGACAGATGCGGACATGCCCCGCGAACATCGGTCATTGCTCGACGAACTCGACCGCAGGGTCGACGAATGAGTGCATGCTTGCTCGCACGAGGGAAATTCCGACAGACACCCGGTCGCGGCGGAGTATTTTTCTCGAAGCCCCCGGAACTGCAACTTGCAGTGACCGTTGGTTTATCTCAGCAGCGGATAGTGCAATGCAACGAGCAGCAAAAGAAGCGGGCCGAGTGGCAAAAGGCCAGGAACTTGAGGTTGAACACCTGGTCGAGATCACGGAGATCGATCCCAAGCAGGCGCGAAGGCTTCTTCGCAGGCATGGGGCCGACTGGCCGAAGCTCAGAGACGAGGCGGAAGCTCTGAAGACGGAAGATTAGTCGTCACCTTCCCAGCGGCTGCCGAGAAAGCTGTTCAAGTTCGTTCTCGTCCGTAATCCCGGCTTGATAATAAGCAAGGATGCGCGATGCGCGCCGTTCTCTCTCGGTTTCGGTTTCGTTTTTGACATTGCTGCGTGCCAGGACGCGGCTCAGTACGGCAAGTTCTGATGGGGTATAGGCGTCCCTATGCATCGCATCTCAACTCCCGCACGGCCCGCCTCCGGAAGGGCCGAGGTGGCCTCAAGCTGGTGTGCCAGCTCCGACGCCAAAGAAACAAGAAATCGTAAACAAGCATTCTCCGGCGCGGCCTAACGCTGAACGAGACAGAATGTTCCGCAGGTTTCGTGGAACGAGGAAAACGAAAAACGATGGGGCTTGCTGTGCATTTTGAAGTTGAGAAACGGCGGTTGTGATCCGCGGTAGAAAGAAGACTGTCGCCACTTACATATACAACTGGAATGGTCGGGTTGGACCTCCGCAAGCCGAGCGACCTCCGATTGTCCCGGCCCCAGGCGATGTCGGTGAACGCGGCCTTGGGATCGGGTGGAAAGCCGCGCCTGGGCAGCATTTCGACCGCCGACGAACTGGCACCAAGCCTCCTCCAACCCTGACTCGAGGTCGAGCAGTGTCATCGGCTCATCTTCGACGATCAGAACGGCGCCATCGTTCACCGGAATATCCCCAAGTCGCCGCTACCTCGGCGTCAACTTGGTTCCGTCACCCATCGGCGGTGGGTGACTCCGAAGCGTTACGCCACCGCGACATCCAAGCGGAGTGATGAAGGCCCGCCTCGGACAAAACCGAGACGGGCCGAAGCTGCTTTGACAGCCTTGAGGCCAAGACAATGAGGGAGGATTGTAGGCCTGCAACCAAACATTGAGCAGCGGTAAATGTTCCTCGGGGGGTAAGCTCTTTCTTTGATCGGTCTCGGCGGCGGCCCACTCGACCTGTGCATCTTGTTTGCTCAAGATTTCTCCTGATCTGCGGAAGCTTGCTGGATTTGCGTCATCACCTGCCGGGGATCGACATTCTCGGCCAGTTGCGGCAGCTCCTCATCGGCCGGCGTCGAGACATTCAGACGGCCTGTCAAGGCGGCCACCATTTCGATGAGCCGCGTGGTTTCGTGCTCGTTGAGAAGGCTGATCTGGAGGTCCAGTTCCGCTCGGCGCTCGCTGTGTTCGGCCATTCTGTTTTGGTTGATCAGCACGAAAGTGGACAGGAAGATTGCCTCGACCGAGGCGACCATGGCCAGGATCACAAAAGTTGGGTCCCAAGCTGGGATGCCGGGTATCGCGTCAAGGTTGGCAAGAATCCAGGCGACGAGAATTGCGAGATGCAAATAGACAAAGGCCATACTTCCCGCGAAGCGCGAAATGGCGCCAGCAATTCGCGCTTGAACGCCTTGGTCCTCCTCCTGCTGTCGCCTGTGGTCGATCAGGGCCTGGATGTTCTGGTGAAGGACCGACTGTATGTCGGCGGGATGTTGATCGTTCATTTTTTTAAAGCCCGGTTTGGCGGGGATATCATCTGCGGGCCCTCATCGCCGGCTGGTACCTCCGGCGAGACCGAACTCGTCGGCTGGCCTAGGTCGCGGCCGACGGCCCCTTGAAACGAGGAGTGCCGTCCTGCAATCGCGTGGACCATGGCCACCACCGCCTGAGGGGCGCTCTGGTGAACCATATGGCCGGCGTCCGCAACGACGTTGAGGAGGGACCCGCTGACCTCCGCATGCAGGCGTCGTGCTTCCTGCTCCGCGTCGAACAACCGGTCTCCAGAGGCGGCCACGATGCCGGTCGGCACGGCAATATCCCTGTAGCTGGCCTTCGTCAGCAGGGCCGCGGCCAGCATCGATGCCGACTCCGAGCACACGGCGCGCAGTTGGGAGGGGCGGCTGGCGACCTCTTTTGCGCGAGCGGCGAAGTCGGCAGCGACAACCGCCGGGTGAAAGATCTTCTGCATCGCCCACGGCCAGGCAAGCCTCACAAGCGGCGGCAGCAAGGTGTGGCGAAACGCTGTGCCGGCGACCGGCAAAGCCGGAAGTGCGGCCAGCGCAAGATCAAGCCGCGGGGGCGGATAATAATAGCCCGAGACCAGCACGATGCCGGCAATCGAAGGAGAATGCCTGCGCGCCAGTTTGAGGGCGATCCAAGCGCCCCAGGAATGTCCAAGCACCAGATATTTCTCGATGCCCAGCCTGCCGGCGGCCGCATGTATGAGATCGGCTTGGTCGCGGGCAGACCACCGCCGGCCGCGCGCCCGTGTGCTTCGCCCGAAGCCCGGTCGATCAAATGCGAGCACCCGATAGCTCTTTGCCGCCTGATCGAAGATGCCACTCGACTTGAAATCCTGCGCCATGGATCCGTTTCCATGCAACAGAATGAGCGGCATGCCAGTGCCGGCTTCGAGAAAATGCAAGCGTATACCGTCAATCTCCATCAAACGCCCGTGCGCCGCCCGGCCGGCGAGCGCACTCTTGGCGCGGACGTGGTTGTATCCGGCCAGTGCCGCCAACGCGGCGACAAGCAGCACGGTCGAGAGCTTCGGTCCATCTCTGTCGAACGCCATGCCAATGCCTGCTAGGAACTGTTTTGCTCGGTTGCCCGCCGTGTCGAACCTTCCTGGCGACAGCTTGTTCCGCCAGACAAAGACAATGCTTTGTAGCCGGCTGAAACGGCTTAGGCGGTAAGCTCTCTATGGGCATGTGACGCGGCAATGGCAGCCTGTCCAAACGCGACGGCTATCTGGTTCAGCGCTTTTACAACGTCACCGATCGCGTACATGCCGTCGACGGACGACTGCTGGTGCTCATCGACCGTGACGTAGCCCTCCGCGCAACATCTCGCGCCGAGGCCCAGGGCGAGTTGGGAGCGCACCTTGCAGCCCAATGCCGCATAGACTGCATCGAAGCGGCATGTCGTTCCGTCTTGCAACATCGCCGTGCACCCGTCAGCAGCCGGGCTGAGCCTGTCGAGAGTGTGATGGATGAGTATCCCTCTTTCGCCGGCCGCGCGACGCGTGCTGGTTGAAAAGTCCGATGCGTGGGTCCCCAGCATCGTTACATGTGGCGTGAATCGGCTAAGGAAAATGGCCTCGTGCAAGGCTCTGTCGCCCTGCCCGACGACCCTATCTTCCGGTCGATCACCTCGTATGCGTCGCACACCGGGCAAAGCCGAATGACACCTGCGGCAATTGCCTCCGCCATGCGAGGCAAGACGGGTGTCGTGTCGATAATTCCGGTCGACAGGAAGACCTTACGCGCGCGGATTGTGCCGATCGAGGTCTCAGCGTCAAAGCCTCCGTCGGCAGAGGCCACCGAAAAGACTTGCCCCCGCATCACGGTTGCTCCGTACAAGCTCGCGTGACGTCGGAGCCGATCCAGAAGATCGGGGCCACTTATCCCTTCGGGAAAGCCCGGACAGTTATGGCTCCTCGGGATCAGGGCGGCACGGGGATCGCCGGCATCGACCACCAGCACGCGATGGCGGAAGCGGGCAAGATACTGGGCCGCGGTCAGTCCCCCCGGCCCGCCTCCGACGATCAGCACGTCTTCGGCCTCGGCGTTCGGGTGACTGGCGTGGCTGTCATGCCTGGTTTGTTCCATTGGTGGTGAACTATCTGGATTGTTCGATGTTCCAGCACGACACGACAAGCCAAGCGATCGCGCGCCAGTCTGGATCGAACTTGACTGGCGGCCCGGCTATTGAGAAATCCGGGCTTCAGAGCGATTGTGCGCACCTGACCGTCAACATCAGGCAGCGTTGCTGTCTTCCGTTTTCCAATCGCCCTGCCAACGCGCGCGCACGGCAATCATCAGCATGGCCGGTTCCGTCATCCCGGTCTGGAAAAGCCTGATCAGCTCTCTCGCGATGGAATGTGCTGCCGCGGTGTCCGGGAGAACGTCAAACTCCTGGCACATCGCGTCGAAGACCGCACGGAGCGTATCCAGATCATTGGGGTAGAAGGTGTCCGTGCGAATGGGCCGGTCAAGCATCAAGCGTCTCCAAACGAGCGAGAGTGCGATGGTCTCCCAAGCAGCGGAGCATTGCCCGCTGACCTCGCGTTTATGCGGCACAGCGCACGATCTGTCGCTAACCTATGATGTACCAAGCGAAGTCCGCGTACAAAGATTCAGGCCCGTGCTCATCCGCTGCCGCGCTCAAACCGCACGGAGCGGTTTCCGGGTCGAAGTAAGCCACCCTCCAGAAATCGTGTTGGTCGCCTCGATGAGTGCTGGTTAGAGGGCTCGCACGCCACACTTGCGAGCAGCGGGCGAGCCCTATCCGCGCAGGAAGGGACATAGCTGCGCGGATCCCGTTGGCCGCCCTCGTCATCCAAGAGCTACGCCGATTGCCAGGAGAGTAATCGCCATCGCGAAGACCGGTGCCAGCAACCAGCGTGCCTGGCCAATACTTTTTTCCATGACGCTTTCTCCAAATTTGCGGCGGTTAACGGCGCCAGTCATGTGACGGTTCCTGGTTTTGCTGAACGCAGACCTTTTCAGCATCATTCCAAGCCCAAAGTACGAGACGCAATCGGACTTAGGTACGGGCTCGGAACGTTTCGGATTCGGACACGTTGGGTCCGGGGCGATTATGCCCGAGCTCACAGGAAGGCTGTCACATGAGAATGCATTTCACCGCCGCCGCTGCTTCGTTTCTGCTCCTTGCCGGTGTCGGCGTCGCTGCAGCCCAGGACGTCGTTATCGCGCCTGAACAGGACACGGTCATTCAGGAGTACGTGCACAAGCAGCCCCTCGCGTCCGTGGAAGTCCCCGGCGTCGAACTCAGCGTCGGTGCCGCGCTTCCCGACACCGTCGAGCTTCGCGAAGTTCCCAACGTCAAGTACCGCTATGTCGTGGTCCACAACCGGACAGTTCTCGTGGACCCGGGCACCCGCAAGATCATCAAGGTCTATAACTGACCAAAGTGCGGGTAGGCCCGTCGCTGATTGGGGCGACGGGTTGTACCGATTCAGGAATGGCGATCAAGTGAGCTTCTCGCCATAGGCGAGGTTTGCGACAGCATCGACCATGACCGCAAATGCTGTCAACTTCCTCCCCATTCCGATATCCCGCCTTTTCGGCATTCCGATCACGCGTTCACCGGTTCGGCCGAAGCGCCGACTCGGCGACCGCTGCGGTGAACCCAAATAGGAAAGCTAGCGCTCACCTGGCGAGTTGCGCGGCAGACCATTGTGGGCGCGCTCTCCGGCGGTGAGCGTCAGTGGGAGGAAGGCCGGTGCTTTCTCAGCCTGGTAATCGCCGAGCGTCCGACGGTGATCACGCCGCCGCAGTCAGTCCGCACCGTCAACTTGTCGGCTTTGCGATCGATGCGGATGATGTCTCCAACAAGAACGACCTTATCTCCAGCACGGGTTTTAGGTGGAGGATCAACCGAATAGGGTCGGTCATACGATGGAATGTTTACTTTGGCGCGTCCGCTAGGCAGCATCGTGCTGACCGTACCCGTCAAGGTGACCTCGTCACCGATCTCAAATTCCCGGGACACGCTATAGTGTAGCATAGACCTCCTCCGGCGCGTTCCTGATATTAATGCCGGCAAACTGACTTGGTTGCGTGAAATCGCAAGTCTCTGCCCCGTTGCCTCCATTAGGCCGAGCACCCCTGTGCCAATGAGGCGGGTAGGAATTGCCGACGCCGCCGATGAATGCATGGATTGATCGCCGCCCATCCAGCGCGCCCCTCAGGGCTGGCTATCTTGTCGAGAACCGCGGCTCGTGACAATTCCCTTACGGAACAAAAGGAGATCAGAGACATTCTCTCCTGCTCAGACAGGAGACCTCAAATGCAGAACCTAACCGACAATGCTGATGTTTCAGCCAATATTGACAAGGACCCTGATGAATGGGTTAGTGGAGACGATCCAATGACGCCATCGCAAGCCTCATACTTGAAGACCCTGAGTGAGCAGGCCGATGACGCCGCGAGCTTCGAACAAGGGCTTAGTAAGGCCGAGGCATCCAAGCGCATCGATGCCTTAAGGGCTAAGCTGAAACTCTAACCGAACCTCCCGCGCTAGCCGTTCAACGCTGGAGACGGCGCAGCGCGTCACTTTGACGGCGCACGATTGCGACTGCCCCACGAGCGGAGAAGGCCATTAGCCCATGTACCGTGACGCTGCTATGAGCGAGTCCGATCCTTCTTGCACGCGTCCCGGGATAGGGGCAGCACGTTCGATTGAGTCGCTTCCTCTTCGAGCATCACTAGCTTTGCCCGGATCTCCTCGGGTTCGGCGTGCTCTAACCCGACAACATCGTTTCTGGTCTCTTTCAATGAGACGACGATCTCATCGAGCTTGGCATGAAGGGCGGCGGTGTCCCGATAGCCTTGGATGAGCACAACGCCAGTGATCACGATGGCCGCTACCGACAGGGCATAGGTAACGGCATTCGTTAGGCCGAACGGTACCAGCGCGGTAAACAGCACCATCGCTACAACCATGACATAAAAGCCAGGTGGGCGCGAAAGGAAGTCGGCCGTCAGAAAGAGGATGCGATTCATGAGGGGGTTCCTGTCGCGTACTCCTTCACGGTTGCGCCAAGGTGAAGAGGGCAACCAGCGCAGCGATAGCAACACAGATCGGTACAGCCGCGAACAGTCCAATCTCAAGGATACGCGTCTCATTATTGCTGAACATCGTGTAACCTCAGTGTATTTGAGGGAACAATGACCAACGATGAGGTCGGTTCCGAATGTTCACATGGGATAGGACCATTGCGGAATTCCATACGACCAAGGTCCAACTCATCAGCCCTCGGCCATGCCTGGAACATCAAACTGCAGTTAAGCGATCGTGTCGAAGCTATGCGGATTTCAAAGGGCGGGTGAAACTGGCAGCCCCGATACGCTGGCTGCACGCGTGGGCAAGCTCAGGGCCAAAATGAAGGCGGCCGAGATCGGGAAGGCGAATTGAAGGGCTTTCAGAAAGTCGTAGCCATCCTCATCCTAAAGGGTGGGCTGGGATGGATGCAGGCGACGATCTGATCCCTGCTCCTTCCTCAATGGTCCGCCAGACGACGCCGTCCCGCAGCCTAAGCATTCACGGCAATCGTGCACAGCGAAGTCCGTTAACGATAGTGCCGATTTCGCCGAGGCTTCACTAGACCACAAAAGCTTTGACAATGCAGTGGCCTTGGTCGCGCACGCCCAGGAGGATGGAAAGCAGATCATCACGCTTGGAAATGGTGGCAGTTCCCTGACAGCGCTGCATTTCATCACGGACTGGAATAAGAGTATCTATCTATCTATCTACAAAACGCCCTTTTCGTGGTCGGACGCTGGTCGACAATGTGGGCCTTACATTCGCGTACGCGAATGATGTTTCTTTCCAAGATGTGTTTGTCGAGCAACTGAAGAACATTCTCAATGAGGGCGACTTAGTCATTGCAATTTCGGGAAGCGGAAACTCGGAAAACGTTTTGCGTGCCGTTCGATACGCCAATGATCATGGCGCAGTTACGTTGGGTCTTTGTGGATATGGCGGAGGTACGCTCAGGCAAATCGCCCAACACGTGGTTTGGGTCAACGTGAATGACATGCAACTAGCGGAAGATATACATTCTATGTTCGGTCACGTCGTTATGCAGTGTCTTTGTTTTGCAAGCACCCAAAAGTGGGGCGATCAGCAACGACCGGGCGGCGCTGCCCAGTGCATCAATCCAAATGAGGCTGCAGCCGAAGCGGGCTGGCAATCCTAATCGAGAACAAGCGATGACGCATTATCGGCTATACGTTCTGGACGAACACGGTCAATTCAAGGGCGGGGTCGACCTTGCCTGCATGGACGATGCTGCAGCGAAAGAGCACGCCAGGCAGTTAGCGGACGCCCACGAGGTGGAGCTTTGGCGACTGGTTGCGCGATTCAAAGCAGACAATCCGCGCGGTTCGCCCGGGGCGGGGAAGCGCTCACGCGCCGTAGAGCCACATTCGAGCCATTTCAACAAGCCGCTTAAGCGTCCCTACTCTCCCTTTGGATCCGGTTGGGCGTCTTGGCGCTGTCCAGAACTTCAAAGGGATGATTCCGATGCAAGCACGTGGGCGTTGCTATGAACGGCCACTGTAGGGGAGCTACGCTCGATAACGTCGGCTACCTTCACGCTCGATCTTCGCACGTGGATGACGCGGACATCGGCTGTGCCGTTAGCGCAGTCGCTCAGCAACAGGTCTAGAGACTGGACTACGGCCAACGCCGCAACGGCGGAGGCCAACCGCATTGGCGCGCATACGCCGATCGAACCTCCAGCTCCATCCAAAGGGGCTTGAGAACTCGTGCGCCGCGCAGCATCGGAACTTCTGGGTCTCTACAAGCTCATAGGCAAACGATCGTCGCTGACCACATGCCTTTGCAGGAATGATATGTGAAGTCTTGCCGAGAGGGAGTCCGACTGAAGTCAGCCGGCAACAAACGCAGCAGTAGTTTCCACTGACCGCCTGGCCTCAAACCTTTCTTGGAGGCCTTGAGGTCGCTAGTGGCCGCGCGCCGCGCGCCAGACTCAGGCGGTGCGTCAGTCTTCATCACCTCCCGTTTGATGCGTCACCGGCGCGTCTTTGAAGAGCCGCCCCTGATCCTCGACGTCAAGACCGGGCCGCCGCCGGCGAAAGCGGCAGGCCAGAGTTGACCGGTCGTGTCGTGGAGCGCAGCCGGCTGCGGAACCATCGGCACGCGGGTCCGTTACGGTGTTCACGAAACGCGAGGGCTAACGTGGACAGAGAAGACGATGCGTCGCCAGTCGCTTCCGGCGTTGAAGGTCTCGATTACGTCCTTCGAGGTGGCTATGCGAAGTTCCGCTCTCATCTCGTCGAGGGCAGGCCTGGATCCGGCAAGACGACGATCGGCCTGCAGTTCCTGATCGAGGGCGCTCGCAACGGCGAGACATGCCTTTACATTACACTCTCGGAGAGCAGGCGCGAGCTGTTGTCGGTCGCCATCCGCCATGGCTGGGACCTGAACGGCATCGAGATCCTCGAACTGGTGCCGCCAGAGCTCAGCCTGGACCCCTCTCAGTTGCAGACGCTGGTGCATTCGTCCGACCTGGAGCTTGGCGAAACCGTGCAGTCGGCCCTTGCCGAGATAGAACGCATAAAGCCGGACCGGGTGGTGTTCGATTCGCTGTCGGAGATTCGGCTGCTGTCGCAAGGCTCCTTGCGCTACCGCCGGCAGGTGCTTGCGCTGAAAAGCTTCTTTCTGCTCAACAATGCCACCGTGCTGCTGCTCGACGACTTAACTGCCGAGCATGACGATCTCAACCTGCATTCGATTAGCCATGGCGTTATCCGAATGGAGCAGCTGTCGCCGACCTATGGCGGCGAAAGACGGCGCCTGCGCGTCATCAAGATGCGCGGTGTGCAGATCCGTGGTGGCTTCCATGACTTCGCCATCCGGGCCGGTGGCGTCGTGGTGTTTCCGCGGCTTGTCGCCTCCGAGCACGAACTGGGCGCGCACGGCACGCCGGCGACAAGCAAAAGCTCCCTGGACGCACTGATCGGTGGCGGTCTCGATCGCGGTACAAGCACGTTGCTGATGGGGCCTTCCGGCATCGGCAAGTCGAGCATCGCCAGCACCTACGCCCATGCAGCACTTGCGCGCGGCGAGCGAGTGCTGGTGCTGCTGTTCGACGAAACCAAGCGCATCTTCCTCGCCAGGGCGGCTGGCTTGGGCCTGGATTTTGCCCGTTACGCCAACGACGGGTCGCTGCTGCTCGAGCAGATCGATCCGGCCGAGCTTTCGCCTGGTGAGTTGTCGACGCGCATCCAGTCGGGGGTGGAGCAATCGCAGGTGAGAATGGTCGTCATCGACAGCCTCACCGGTTATCTCAATGCCATGTCGGAAGAGCAGCACCTGCTGCTGCAGATGCACGAAATCCTGACTTACCTCAACCAGAAGGGCGTGGTCACCATCCTGCTTCTGGCCAATCACGGCCTGATCGGCCACATGGCCGCGCCGGTGGACATGACGTATCTCTGCGATGGCATCATGCTGCTGCGGTTCTTCGAAAGCGGCGGGCGCCTACGCCGCGCCATCTCGGTGGTCAAGAAGCGTGTCGGTCCGCACGAGGATACGATCCGCGAGTTCAAGATCAGCGGCACTGGCGTTACCGCGGGCGTGCCGCTGGAGGAGTTTCGCGGCATCCTGACTGGCGTGCCATTTTTTGAAGGCAAGCAGTCCGACCTGCTCAAGGACAAGGCATCGTGAGTCCAGCGGAGACCTCCGTCCTGGTGCTTACTCCGGTCGGACGCGACGCCCAGATTGCCGCCTCGATTTTGGCGGCGAGCAAGATCGACGCGCACATCTGCACGTCACTAGAGGACACCTTGCCGTTGCTGGATCAGGCTCAGTGTCTGGTGGTTGCCGAGGAGGCCCTGATCAACGCGGACCGAAGCCGCCTTGCGGCATGGGTCGAAAAGCAGCCGGCATGGTCGGATTTTCCGATCGTGCTTTTGGTGATGCGCGGGACCGATTTCGACCAGCGGCTGGCCTTTCTCGATCGCTACCTTATCGTACTGGAGAGACCCTTCCTGGCGTCGAGCCTGACCAATTCCGTACGCTCGGCGCTGCGCGCCCGCGCCCGCCAGCTCGAAGTCAAATCTTATATCGAACAGAAGCAGGAGGTTGCAGACCGTCAGAAGCTTCTCATCCGCGAGTTGCATCATCGTGTCAAGAATACACTTGCCAATGTGCGTGCTATGATGGGAGCAACCGCCAAGTCGAGCGGCAACATCGAGGATTTCATGAGAGACTTCTCGGCCCGGATCGTCTCTCTGGCCGACACTCACTCCATGCTGACCGACGATTATTGGCAGACAGCTTCATTGCACAAACTGCTGGAGCGGGAGCTTCGCCACTACGAGACGCGCGACACGCCTCGCATCGTGCTCGAAGGCCCCGAGGTCTCGCTGATTGCCGACATTGCGATCCCCGTCGGCATGGCATTCCATGAACTTGCCTCCAACTCTTCCAAGTTCGGCGCGCTCTCGCGCCCGCTCGGTCGGCTCGACGTGCGCTGGTCAGTGGGCAGGTCGGGCGACGCGCGGATCGTCAATCTCGACTGGAAGGAACTGGACGGCCCCAACGTAGAGCCGCCAACACGGCGCGGTTTCGGCACGACGCTGCTGGAGAAGGTGGTGGCCGTTCAATGCGATGCCAGCATCCAGCTGAATTATCTTCGGGAGGGCCTGCATTTCACCATGGCGCTGCCATTGCGCGAGACCAGGCTGGTGCCGGCCTACTCATGATGCCAGCAATCCCGCTTTGGCGATATTCCGAGCAATGCTTCGCTGATATTGATGGCATCAGAAAATTCCTGGATGAGCAGATGACATCGAATTCGGATAAGGCGGAGACGGTCGAGCAGTTGCTCGAAACGCCGGACCTTGCCAGCGCGCTTGAAAGCGAACAATTCAAGAAGTTCCTCGACCAGGTGCCAATTGCAATCGCCGTTTCGGATGTCAGCGGGCCAGAACGTGTCGTCTATGCCAATCCGGAGTTCGAGAAACTGTCCGGTCTGAAGGCGGCCAAGCTCGCCCAGAA